>JAQGOT010000082.1 GCA_028293465.1 Pedosphaera sp.
TGGAGGCGATCATGGATGCCACGTCCTGGCATGAACAGTTGGAGGATGATGTGCATGATCATTGGAGTGCGCGGCCGCATCTTGCCGAACGAATGTTGCTGGTGATGGTGCTGCTTAATTTTCTTCGGGAGCACAAGGCCGAAAATTGCAAGGGCGTGCTGCTTTCGGGGGACGTGCACGTGGGCGCGCTGGGGCAAATCTGGAATGAACGCGAGGAACTGGGGCTGACCCAAATTATTTCCAGCGGGATTGTGCACCCGCCGCCCACGGCATTTGCGTGGGCTGGAATCCAGCTCATGACATCGGATACGCCCGAGGCATTGGGTGACGGAGAGGTGGTGGCGGAGATGTTGACGCCGTTCGGCGCGAGCCGCTATGTGCGAACGCGGAATTTCGCGACACTGCAAACAGGGACGGATAAAAAGATCTGGGTCAATTGGATATGTGAGGATGAAAAGCTGAAGCCGTGTTTTGCGATCAGTTGAGCAAGATGGGCAGCGAAGCTGGGGGAAGAAATGTTTCCGCCGAGAGAGCAGGGGCCACGACACCCCGCCAGAGCCGCTGTTGCAAGTTCTTTAAAATGAATAGAATGCGTGGCTTGGCGGATTTTCACAGGGGAGGCGGGGGACGGTTCCAGTTTTAAACCTGGCAGCGGCACAAATCGCCTTCAGGAACGCGCTGTTGGGAGAGATTCGCACGGGCAACAGCTCGCGATCATAAGTTGCTGACAACTTGAAAATCATGCACCACAGCGCGTAGAAATCTTGACTTGCCAATCAGACTTTATAAATATTCCCGCAAGTCGTATGCCCGAAAAAAGTTGCGCCAGAAAAAAACTGTCCCGCGAAGAAGAGAAGGAATTGGACGTCAAGATTGGTTTCATGGAGGGGGTGGTCAAACGGGATCCTGCATTCGTGGAGGCACTTCAGATTTTAGGGGATGATTATACCCGCCGCGGCAAGTACGTCGCGGGGCTCAAGGTTGATGAACAACTCTCCCAACTTCGACCGGACGATGCGTTGGTCAAATATAATCTGGCCTGCAGTTACTCGTTGACCGGCAACTACAATCAAGCGATCGCGGCGCTGGAGAAAGCGCTCACTCTCGGTTACCGCGACTTCAGATGGCTTGCCCGGGATCCCGATCTGAGCGACCTCCGGTTGCATCCCCTGTACAAGAATATTCGCGCGAAGGTCCGGAGAATGAAAGCCAAGAAGGGTTGAAGGCACGGTTGTTTCGAACCGCCGACGCAGTTAATCTCCTCGCATGAACGTTACCATTCGCGGTCGCACCAGTCACTTTCGTACCGTTGCGTTTGACGCCGAGCAAAACCGCGTCCAACTCATCGAGCAACGGTTGCTGCCGCATGAATTCAAGATGGTGGCCACCCCTGATTTCCGGGCAACCGCGCGGGCGATCCAGGACATGATCGTCCGCGGTGCCGGCGCCATCGGAGCCGCCGCCGCCTACGGCCTGGCACAGGGCGCGCGCGCATTTCGCGGGCGCGATTTGGAGCGGTTCCACCGGCATGTGGAAGCGGTGTACCAGACCTTGAAGGTGGCCCGACCGACGGCCGTCGATCCGGTCAATGCCATGAACCAGGCGCGCATCACCATGAAGGCGGGCGAAACGGTGGAGGAGCAGCAGGCGCTGGCGTTGGCGGCAGCCGAGGAGTTCGCCAATCACGACGTGCAACATTGTGAGGACATCGGTCGTCATGGCGCCAAGCTGATCCGGTCAGGCATGAAAGTGTTGACCCATTGCAATGCCGGGTGGTTGGCATTTGTGGACATCGGCTCGGCCACCGCTCCAATGTATGCCGCCCAGGCACAAGGGAAAAAATTTCATGTGTATTGTGATGAGACCCGCCCCCGTTCCCAAGGTGCGACCCTCACCGCATGGGAGTTGGGGCAACAGGGGATATCTCATCAAATCATCGCCGACAACGCCGCCGGTCACTTGATGCAACGCGGAGAAATTGATCTGGTCATCGTCGGCAGTGACCGCACGCTGGGTCGCACCGGTGAGGTGGCGAACAAAATCGGCACTTACACCAAGGCGGTGCTGGCGAAGCGCCATGGCATTCCATTCTATGTGGCAATTCCGCTCTCCACCATCGATTGGAACCTGCGGTCGGGCTTCAAAATTCCAATCGAGGAGCGCCACGAGGACGAAGTGCTCGGTGCCTGGGGCATCACGAGCCGGGGACGGAGGGAGTACGTGCGCGTGGCTAATCCCGGCAGCAGCGCATTCAATGCGGGCTTTGACGTGACGCCGGCAGAATTAATCACGGGCATCATCACCCCGGCGGGGATCGTCAAGCCCAAGGACCTCTGGGCGAAGCGGCGGCAATTGGGGCATGCGAGCTGAAAATCAAACTAAAGGCTTGCGCGGTGGCCCGACTCATTTAATCTTAACCCAGCCCGTGGCGGGGTAGCCAAGTGGTAAGGCACGGCTCTGCAAAAGCTGCATTCGTCGGTTCGATTCCGACCCTCGCCTCCAAATTTTTGCGTTGATAAACAAGGACTTGCGCAGAAAAATCCTCGCACTGTCAGCAAATTTCCGCAGGTTGCCCGTACACCAACGTACACTCAACCTAGTCCTTACCTACTCCTTACCAATTCGCCGTTCAGTTGTTTTAAACTCGTCAATATATGAAATCGGCGATGAAACAGATTTTTCCGGCTTTTCCGGCAAAACGGAATTTGCTATGGCCACGACAGTCGAACGGGTGAGCAAACAAGTTTGCAGACACGTGACAAGGTCGAAGCACAACCCCTGTTTAACGGCATGAACGAAGCGGTTCACAATCCTGATGCCGTCAATCTCCAAATCGCGAGAAATTACATCGCGGCGAGCAATCCCGAAATGCTCACGAGAACCTGCCAAGCCGCATTCGACGCAATGACACCGCTGAGAGAGGGTTCGACCCGGGAGCGCTGGGAGCGAGCCGGGAAAGACAAGGCCTACGATTTCAATTTGGGGTAACCGCAGGAGGGTTGGCTGGCGGTGAACCGGTCCGGCTCGGGAGCAGCCATGCCTGTGGCCGACTACTGTCTGCGCAACTCAAGAGTCTGAACTATTTCCACAAATAGGCCGTCGATGATGACAGCAGGTCTGTCAGGGGATTCCATTACAAAAGGTTGCTGTTTTGTCCGGCTTTTAAAATGTAACGGTTAAGGCATCCTAATCGCACTTCGCATGACGCTTAAACAAGTGGTCGAGCAGCAGGAATTAAATCAGATGAGCGGAGTTATACAGGTGCGGGTAAGGAGCTGCGGTTTTGAGGATCAAACGGTCCCAGCCCTGAGCATGTTTCGGGGAAGCCTTGATTGGCGCTTCCATATGAAATTACGCGCTGCCATTTCAATTCTAATCTTTGTTTGCTCGATCTCCTCCAGAGCATCCGTCAAAAATGTGGATGCACGGGCTTCTGTTTCGGGGGCTCGCTTTCATGCCTCACCTGTGCTCGAAGATGCTGCCCTTATCAGGGGGGTGGTTTGGTCCTCTGACATCCTTACTGCACCTGGTTTACTTGTCTCCACATCCCGAGGTGTTCTTAAGAACCTGGATACAACATCCAGTTACCTGGTAGATACAGACACCGATTCCGTCCCTCAATCAGCCAACATTTTAACCGCCCAAATTTTCAGTGGTACGTTGATTGTCCCATCGGATGGTCACCTCCTCGCCACCTCCCCTCTGCTCGTGCAGGCGAGGCGACTCCGGAAAGTTGTCCATCTGCGAAATAGCCAACCTGCGTTCTATTTTACATTTCTCATTTTCGCTCGCCAGCCACACCCCCAACCGACACGGGCATCGAGGCCACCGTTGATGGTGTCGATTGCACCCCCATTCTCACAGATGAGGTCGTTGGCGGGTTTTTAACCCGAAGGCAGGTTGCTGCTTAGCCGGAGCCCCATGACACGGGAGAATACAGATTGAACCGATTTATAATTATGAAACATAACTCCATCCCCAAATGGATTCGATCCGTCCTCTTCGTTCTGACAATCGGGCTGCTGCGGGGAAGTGCCTTGGCGGCCCTCAGCGTAACCGTGGTGGATGATGCCGGGAATTCGATTTCGGATTTCCGCTGGATACTCCAGGAGGACAATACGGCACCGGGATTTCCAAACGTGCCGACCAACAACACCGTGTCTTTGGTCGTCCACAAGAGCCAGTCGCCTGTCGTGGCTACAGGCCATAGTACTAACAGTCCCGTTCTTATTCGGGTACCACAGGCGGCTTTGCCCACACTGGTGCCCGCAGCCCCCTTTTCGGACCCTGATCCAACGAAACGTTACGTCCTCTCCGTGATGGCTTCCGGATATTCAATGGGTGGCCAGCTCTTGGCCGCCGGTCAGACGAGCGTCAGGATCGTGATGAATCGGAATCCCCTTCCGACGACGCAGATCTCGATTCTGGTCTTTCACGACCACCACCCCCTCAACAACGAACCGAACTCCGAAGAGGAGGGGTTGGCCGGGTTCCGGATCACGTTCAGCGACCTTCTCGGCGGCCCGATGATCCAGGACGCTTTTGCTAATCCGCTCGGTACGGAGTATGCCACCAACACGGACGGCAGTTATATTCCCGATCCAACCACGAAGTACCAACTTCTGAAGAAGGGCAATGGCTTCGTTTATACGGACAAGGACGGCAAAGCTCTGATCAAGAACATGTGGAATGGCAAGTTCAGCGTGCAGGCAATACCGCCAACGGGGGAAAACTGGAATGGCGGCCACGCGTCGTTGAAGAAGGAAGGCTACTCCTGGCAGACGGCGACCATCGAAGGTACGCCCTTCGTGGATGCTTGGGGAGCGGCGAATGGAGCCAAGGTGTTCATCCAAGGCTGGGGTGCTGGTTACTATCACGTGTTTTTCGGGTTCTGTGATCCCGCCAAGTTGCCAGGCCCCGCTCCCACGAATGGTGTTGGTGGCGTCACACTCAAAGGCCGGCTCCGTGACAACCACTATGGCAGGCCGCCACAGACTGCGGTGCTCGCGCTTGGGCCACCGGTGACGGACGGTTGGGTCGGCTTGAACATAGCGGATCCCGCCCTCGAAGGCTCCGCCCCCGTCGAGGGAGTCGATAGAGCCCTGCTTCCCGCCAACGCGGCTGTCTGGGCCCAGCCTTGCGATCCGGAAACTGGAGAATTCGTCATCACCAATGTCGCTCCCGGAGCTTATCAGTTGGTTTCCTGGGACCGCCCACTGGACTTCATCTGGAATGCTGTTGATGTGACTGTACCCGTCGGCGGAGATAATGGCACCGGCGTTCACGACATTGGCGATGTCTTGGTTGTCCGCTGGTTTGGCTCGCTGCAAGGCAGCGTCTTTTACGACGCAAATGGCAACGGCTTCCCCGACCCAGGCGAAGAGACCATTCCGGGGCTTCCGATGGAAATTCGCTTCCGTGATGGGACCGTGTACCAGACCACTTAAACCAAATCCGACGGCACTTATTCATTTACCGAAATCTTTCCTTCCTTCAAGTGGCTCGTGACCGAGGTCGATAACGGTCGGTGGAAATCCAGCGGCATGACGGCCGTGGTGGATGATGGCGGAACCATCCCGCCGGATACCGGATGGGCCATGCCATCCCAAGGTGTCCTCAATCCACAAGTGCAGTATCAAGTGAATACGAACGGCACAATAAACACCAATGCGCCAATTAATAACAGCATTACGGGCAACGCCCTATCGCGTACCCAGACAACGGTGAGGCCCGCTGAACCGGTCCTAACCCAGGCAATTCAAGTGTATAACGGCCAGTCTGAGCGGATTGATTGGGGCAAGGCGAATTATGGCCCGGGAGAAAGTGGCGGCATCTCGGGGATTGTGAGCTACAACAACACCCGCGCCGAGGCTGATCCGCGTTATGCCGTCCAGGAACTGTGGGACCCGGGTATTGCCCGGGTCCAGGTCGTCCTATATCAGTATGAAACCAATTACGTCGCCCTCGCGGCTGCAGCCGCAACGGGCAAGCAAACGGTTTACGGAGAGCCCTACGATATCGACCTCTGGAAGATCAAGATCCAACGTCCGGGCGCAACTGCTCCCAGGCTTGCGGATGCGGACAATTATCCCTTCGGCTGGGCGACGGGTGGGACTCGAGGCCCCGAAGACGTGGATCGGGACGACCCGCCTCACCTGCTGTCGGACATTGGCAGGGCGTTCAATCCCGGTGACGCCATTCAAATCACCCACACGGAAAGTTGGGATGATGACATAGTTCCGCAGACCGATCCGACGTTTCCCACCGCGGGCGGATGGCCTAGCCCGGATCTTTCATAGTAGGATCGAACAAAGAAGCGGCGAGGGCGTCAAAAGGCTTGATATCACTCAGCCAAATGAAAACACCGCTCAGCGCTTCTTCAAGGACAGACTGTAAGGAACAACCGCTCCTATTTCAAGACCTGGGTTCGCGCCAAGTCGTGGCCGATTTTTCGGGCGGCACGCTCTCCAGCGACGGCGGCGTGTTGCTGCTGCGTCAAGTGGATGCCAGCCTGGGACTGACCCACAGTCTGGCCCAATGTTTCAGCGATGCGCGCCAGCAGGTTTACGTGGATCACTCGGTGCAGCAGTTGCTGGCGCAACGCCTCTATGGTTTGGCCCTGGGTTACGAAGACCTCAATGATCATGAGCGGCTGCGGCTGGATCCGCTGCTGGCGGCCGCCTGCGACAAGCACGATCCCCTGGGCGGGGACCGCTTCAACCCGGCGCATCGGGGAGTGGCGCTGGCGGGCATGAGCACGCTTAATCGTTTGGAACTGTCCAACAACAAGCGCACCCGCGCGCACAAGCTGGCGCATGATGCGGCGCGGCTGGAAGTCTGCCTGTTGCAAATCGGGGTGCGTTGCCTGCCCAAATATGCGGAGGAAATCGTGGTGGACTTGGACGCGATGGGACACCGGCTTTGCGGTGAGCAGGAAGGGCGGCGCTTCCGCGCCTACTATGACGAGTATGTTTATCTGCCGCTGTATGTCTTTGTCGGTGACATCCCGTTGTGGGCGCAGTTGCGGACCGGCGACAAAGACGGGGCCGAGGGGGGGGTGGCGGCGCTGGAAAAGATCGTCGCCGCCATTCGCCAACGCTGCCGCCGGGCGCGGATCATCGTGCGCGGGGACAGCGGGTTTTGCCGGGAGGAGATCCTGGCCTGGTGCGAGCGCCAGGCGCCGGTGGTGTATTACTGCCTGGGTTTGGCCAGGAACTCCGTGTTGGTGGAGCGATTGGGGCCGGCGCTGGCCAACGCGCAAGGCCGCTGGTGTTTGAGCGGCGCGGCCAATGTGCGGGAGTTCGCCGAGTTTGAGTATCAGACCGTCAGGAGTTGGAGCCGTGCGCGCCGGGTGATCGGCAAGGCGGAAGTGACGGCGCAGGGGCAAAATCCGCGCTTTGTGGCCACCAACCTGCCGGCCAAGGGTTTCAAAGACGATGAGGACAAGAGCCGTTTTACCCCGGCCCGGCTCTACGAGGAACTTTATTGCGCGCGCGGCGAGATGGAAAACATGCTCAAGCAACAAGTGCTGGATTTGCGGGCTGAGCGGATGAGCACCCATTATCTGGCGAGCAACCAATTGCGGTTATGGCTGGCGGCCTTTGCCTATCTCCTGCTGGAGCGGATGCGGACCTGGGGATTGGCCGGGACGGAACTGGCGCGGGCGACGGCGGGCAGCGTGCGGCTCAAGCTGTTGAAAGTGGCGGGCCAGGTGCGCGTCAGCGTGCGGCGGGTGTATGTGCAATTGAGCAGCGCCTATCCGCTCCAAGCCCTCTTCGGTTTATGCCATCGGCGGCTGATGGCGCTGGCACCCGCCAGCGGTTGACGCCAGCTTTTTTCCATGCCGCCAAAGCTCTCACGCCGGAGGTGTCGGCAAAAACGGCGAAAAAACGCGGTTATTGACACCGGAAAACAAAAAAGGCTTGGGGCGCTACCCAGCTTTTCCAAAACACCATTTTCAAAGCCTCGGTTTCGCGTTCCACCGTCGCTGTCAGCCAACATCAAACCCAACTATGAAATATCCAGGCTAGC
>JAQGOT010000093.1 GCA_028293465.1 Pedosphaera sp.
GGGAGGCGACATTCCCTTCTCGGATGGCCAAGTCTGGATCTGGACCTCGGGGCGTACCAATTACCACGACTATTTGTACGACCTCGATCACGGGGCTGTTCTCGGTGAGGTGTTCAACGCTGGCGCAGTGTTCGCCAATCAGGATCAATCCAAACTCTTGTGTAAAGGCTCCGATTCACCGATCGTCTCGCGCAAAGGAAAGTTGCTGCTCCTGCTCAACCAGCTCTCAATGGGGAAAACCCCCTTGCTCCCAGCCAACAAAGTGGAAACTTTTTGGATCCTTGACCTCAAGCACAATTTGGCTCGCCGGATCGGCGATGTCTCCCAATGGCCCCGTGCGGGCAGCCGTTGGCACCAATCACCGGGATTCCGCTACGGCTACACCGTCCCAAGCACCGCTCAAACGGACGCCGAATTCGTTCTGTGCGATCTCGATCAAGCCGCGTTCCGGAAAATTAAGTTCGCCGGCCGGCTTCAAGGCTGGTGGGATGACCACCAGATTCTCGCCAAGGATCCCGCTGATAACTTCGTGCTCTTGGACATCACCACCGGGAAAACCGCCACTCTCTTTACCGCCACAACTTTTGCGAACACTCTTCAGCAACTGGGATTGGCAACCAATCTCGCCCCCGTTATCGCCTTTCCAAACTGGAATGGTCATGCATTCGATTTCTACTTCAACGCGCCCACCAACCGGGTCGCTGGCAACTCTTACCTCCTCAAAGCCGACCGCACCGACAACACGCTGAAGCTGGTGTCACGCGATTTTGAATTCAAATGGGGAGGACGCCTCGACGCCACCGGCTCGCATTATCTGTACGATGGGGAATCCGGAGCTCCCGGGCGCGGTGGCAACGGCGGGGTGTACCTCCGTGACCTCACCGACAACACAACCCGCACCATCGTCCCTCCCGACAACAAGGGACAATACGCCATCTCCCGATTTTACAAAGAGAGCGTCATCTACTGCACCAACCGCCTCATCTGGCGCATCGACCTCAGCGGCAGCAACAACACCCAAATCCTCCCAGCCGCCGGCAAATAACTGCCGCGCGAAACTTTCCCTTGGCGATGGTGTTCGTCTCTGACCATGAACCCACAACCAGAACCCTCCCCACCGACCCCTGCTCCACGCCGACGCCCGCGCCTGCTCTGGCGCCTGCTTCTGGTCGGCCTCGGTCTTCTATCGCTATTGGCCATCATCCTCTTGGTGGCCGCTTCCACCCCGCTTCAAAACCGGGTCACGTGGCTTACCCCGGCCGAACTGACCCGGCTCAACCAGCCTGGGCTCCTCACCCGGCTGAAGTATACGCTGATGAACCTGACCGGGCCGCTTTGGCGGTATGTTCAGCGCAACGGCCCTTCGATCAAGATCGACTCCAGCCTCTTCAAGCTGTCTCTCACCGCCGTCCAACAAACCAGTTTGGGATTTCCCCTGGCAACGAATGCCCAGGGCCTGCGAGCTTGGGTTCTCCCACCCGCTGAGTTGAATGACTTCAAACAACGCCTCAGAGGACTTCCCGGAGTGAGGCATTTGAATTCCGCGGGCATCCAGACGGGCGACGGTACTCAAGCCTCGTTATCCAACGGCGGTTCGGTCTTAATGGCAGGCACCGCTGTTCAGGCTGGCCTTACCATCGACGTCGCCCCCCAACGAGTTCGTCAATCGCTCCGGCTTAACCTCGGCGTCACCTCGACCGAACCCACCAACTCGTCACCGAACAGCGCTCCGTCCATCCGGACGAATCTTGCTCTCGCCTGCCAGGCATTGCTTCCCAACGCGCATGGCCTCGTTCTGGACGGCGGCAACGGCTATTGGTTCATCCTCTCGCCCACGCTGGTTGACGCGCGAGGCCGACCGATCAAGCCGTGATGCAAGCGCCGTTTGGACGTTAATCCACCCGCTTCTTCTGCGCCACCCAGTCTCGCATCCGCTTCTCCAGCACATCCAGCGGCAAGGCGCCGTTGCCGAGTAACTCGTCGTGGAACGCGCGGACATCAAAATTCTTGCCGAGCTCCTGCGTTGCATAAGCGCGCAGCTCCTTGATCTTCAACTCACCGATTTTGTAGGCCAATGCCTGTCCGGGCCACACGATGTATCGGTCCACTTCCACGGTGATGTCATGTTCACTCTTCCCGGCGTTCGCCTTGAAATAATCGATCGCCTGCTGGCGGGTCCAGCCCTTCGAATGCATCCCGGTATCCACCACCAACCGGATCGCCCGCCACATTTCATAGGTGAGCCGCCCGAATTTCGCATACGGGTCCTTGTAAAAGCCCATCTCCTCTCCCAGGCTTTCGGAATAAAGGCCCCAGCCTTCAACGAACGCGGTGTATTCCTGGTGCCTGCGGAACTCCGGCATCCCGTCCAATTCCAACGCCAGTGAAATTTGCAAATGGTGCCCCGGCACGGCTTCATGCATCGACAATGGCTCCATCTCCCACTTGGGCCGCGTCTTGAGATCATACGTGTTGGCGAAGAAATATCCCGCGCGACCCGATTCCAGTGACCCGCCCTGATAGTAAGCCGTGGTTTGCGATTTCTCCATGTAGCTCGGCACGGGCAGCACGCCATACGGCAGGCGCGGCAACTTGCCGAACAGTCGGATCAACTCCGGGTCCACCCGCTTGGCGATGTCCCGGTACGCCTGCAACAAGCTATCCGCATCCGTGAAATAAAATTTCGGGTCCGTGCGCAGATAGGTGCAAAATTCCGCAAAGCTCCCTTTGAAACCTGTCTCCACGATCACCCGGTCCATTTCTTTGCGGATGCGCTTCACCTCCGAGAGCCCGAGTTCATGGATCTCCTGCGGCGTCTTGGTGGTCGTCGTGCTTGTCCGCGCATTGAAGGCATACCATTCCTTGCCGTCGGGCAAATCGCTCATCGCGATGCTTCCACGCGCCCCGGGCACATATTTGTCGCTCAGGAACCGGTGCAGTTTGCTGAAGGCCGGCAGCACGCTGTTAGTCAACACCGTGGCCGCTTCCCGTTGCAACCGCTCCTGCTCGCCCGCCGGAAATCCCTTCGGGAACTCGGTGAAACTGTGCAGGATGGGGTTCTTCAACGGTTCGCCAACCAACAGGTCCTGCACTTGCTGCGGCACGTCCCGCAGCGTGATGCGGGGCGGCGTGATGCCGCTGTCCAATCCCTGTTGCAACAGCCCGACCGTCTGCTCCACCACATTTGACACCCCGCGCAACCGCCGGATCATCGCCTCATAATCACTCACGGACGCATGGGGCATCATCTCCAACGTCTGCGGCACATCCTGCTGGACACCGCTTAATTGGGTGATGGCCAGGTATTCGCCTTTGAACCGGTTTCCCTCGATGCCCCGCTCCAGCTCTTTTTTAAACAGATCGTAATTGAGCTGGTCCGCGATGCTCAGCTTTTCCCGATGAATGGTCTGGATCACCTTCAGCGCGGCCTGCGGCTCACGTTTCCGGCGCTCGATCCCCGTCGGCGAATAATCCGTCCACCGGTCGTTCGGTTCATGATATCCAAAATACGTGGCCGATTCCGGCGATTCGTACATGGAATATTCCCAGCGAATCTTAAAAAGCTCGTGCGCCCGTTCGGCGTCACTCTGCCCGGCCTTGTTCTCGATGAGTGCCGCGTAACGCTGCTCGAAGTTTTCGCCCGGCTCCGCCTTCGCCCCGGCGGCAACCAGGATCAACAGCCCGAGACACCCGCCCCGACGAATAGATTTCACGTTTTCGGCAATCATAAAGAATAACCCACGGCCGTTAAGCCGTGGGTGTGACACTCAGGTTTGTTTTGGGTCGCAACCGCTCACATGTTGGCGATCATGTTGTCGCCGAACTCGGAACACTTCAGCTCCTTGGCGCCTTCCATCATGCGCGCGAAATCATAGGTGACCTTCTTGGAAGCGATGGCTCCGTTCAGCCCCTTGATGATCAGGTCCGCTGCCTCGTTCCAACCGAGATACCGGAACATCATTTCACCGCTCAACACCACGCTGCCGGGGTTGACCTTGTCCAGGTTCGCATACTTCGGCGCGGTGCCATGGGTGGCTTCGAAGATGGCATGGC
>JAQGOT010000100.1 GCA_028293465.1 Pedosphaera sp.
CAACGCTTGCGGCCAGAAAAGGCTTTTTTTGACAGCTACATTTATTTCAAGATTGATCCCAGCTTCAAAACCAGCGACCGGATGAATCTGAAAGCCACGGTTGAATATTTTGACGCGACGCCGTGCACATTTTTCATTGAATTTGACGGTTGGGATCAAAATGCCAAGCACGAGGGCGCTTATTCCCGATCCGAGGAACGAGTCCGGTTGGGGGGCGAACAGAGATGGAAAACAGCGGAGTTTACCCTGAAAGGCTGTCGGTTGGCCAACCGGCAGAACGGCGGAGCCGATGTTCGCATTCGCGCCGAGAACTCTGAGTTCTTTGTTCATTCCATGACGATCGAACGGGAATGACGTCCTTGCCAGATTAGCGCCTCTGGTTACGGCGCATGGCCGGCTCCTTACCAGTTTTTGAAGGAACGGTTTTGTCGGGTTTGTTTGTCGGGAGGGGCGAGGCGAAGAACCTCCTCATCGCCTTTTTGGGCATCCATGAGCTGTTGCGCTTGCTGCGGGGTCATCTGTCCGGCGGCCATCATCGCCGCCTCCCGTTCAGCCTCCTCCTTCGATTGTTCCTTGGGCTGACCGGATTGGCTTTGCGCTTTCTGATCCTGCTTTTCGGCTTTGTCCTTTTTGGCCTGCGCCTGCGATTGTTTGTCGTCTTGCTTGTCCGGTTGGTTCTGGTCAGACTTCTGGTCATCCTGCTTTTGGTTTTTGGCCTGAGAATCCTTTTGCTGCGACGAGTCCTGTTTGGATTGGGATTGCTGCTGCTTATCCTGGTCCTTCTGCTCATCTTTCTGGTCTTGATTCTTTTGGTCCTGATTCTTTTGCCCGCCGGATTTACCTTTGTCCTTGTCCTTGGACTGCTGTTGTTGCTGCTGCTTTTTCAGTTCTTCCAATTGTTGCTGGACGAATGAGTGGTTGAACTTGGCGTCTTCATCCTGCGGATTGAGCTTGAGCGCGCTTTCATAATTCTGCACGGCTTGCTCCCAGGCTTTCATTTTGGCGTCGGGGGGAGCGCCGGGCGGGGTCGTGCCTTGACTTGCCTCCGCGGCCCCTTGCTGCCCGAGGCGATAGTAGGTGTTGCCGAGATTGTAGTAGGCCCGCTGTTGCATTTGCAAATCGGGCGAAAGCAAAGCCTCGTTGAACTGTTTCGCAGCCTCATCGAGTTGCCGATTCTGGTAGGCAGCCGCTCCGGCATTGAAATACAGCCGCGGATCATCCTTTTTTTTCTCCAGCAACCGGCGGTAGTCCTTCAGCGCATCCTGATATTTGCCGGCTTCATATTCGCGCAATGCCTGGGAGGGACTGCCCGAGGCGGCGATTGGCAAGGCCAGGACGAACAGCAGGGCCACGGTTTCAGCCACCGCAGTCAGCGGGTTGGCAGCGGCGGCGGTTGCCTTCGAGCGGCGTCGTTGACGGTCGGGCAGGAACATTTCCACCAACAAGAGTACAATCGCCAGGCCAACCAACCAGTGAAATCGCTCGTGATAACGCCGCAGCAACTTGGAGGAGGTGGTGGATTTGGGCAGCGGTGCCAGCCCCTTTTCATAAAGCACGTCCATGGTCTTGGCCCCGCGCAGGGGAAGGTAAAATCCGCCGGACTTGGTCGCGATTTCCTGGAGCAAAGCTTCGTTCAAATGGGATTTGACGGGGTTGCCCGCTTCATCGCGGATGTAATCAACGCGGCCTCGTTCATCCCGGATTCTCAGCAGTTCACCTTCGGGCGTGCCGATGCCAATGGTAAAAATCCGCATGCCTTCCTTCGCGGCCGCCTCCGCAGTTTTCACGGCTTCCCTGTCATGATCCTCGCCATCGGTGAACAGCACGAGCACCTTGTGGTTCTCGGCTTGGTCCTTGAAGGCTTTCTGGGCGGTATCGATGGCTTCGGCCAAGGCCGTGCCGCCTTGTGAAATGGAGTGGGTGTCGAGCGAATCCACACTTTGTCCGAAGGCGGAATCATCCAGGGTGAGGGGGCATTGGAGGAAAGCGCTGCCGGCAAAGGCGATGAGGCCCAACCGGTCGGACTTCGCCCGCCGTATCAAGTCCAACGCCGCGAGTTTGGCGCGGGCGAGCCGGTTCGGCGGCGTATCCTCCGCGAGCATGCTGTTGGAGGTGTCGATCGCGACAATGATGTCCAGGCCGCGTTGCTTGGCTTCCTCCATGGTGAATCCCCATTGCGGGCGGGCCAGCGCCAGGATCAGGAAGATCACGGCCACCACCAGCAGCACCATACGCATTTTTTGACGGCTGGGTGAGACGCCGACTTTCAAGGTGCCCAAAAGGCGGGCGGAAATAAATTGAGTGATGAGCTCCTGGCGCTTGCGCCAGGCCCACGCCAGGAACAGCACCAGCGGCGGCACGACCAGGAGCAATAACCAAAGCATTTTTGGGGCGGCAAGATTGAAGTTCATGGCAGTTTCCTCCAGATCGTGTGGCTCAGGATCGTTTCGAGCAGCAAAAGGAACAGCCCCGGCAACACCGCCCAAGGGAAGAGTTCGGAGTAATGGGTGAATTTCTTCACCTCTGCCTCCGTTTTTTCCAGCCGGTCGATATCGGCGTAAATTTTTTGGAGCGTGTCGGTGCTGTCCGCCCGATAGTATCTGCCGCCGGTTTTCTTCGCGATCGCAGTCAGCGTCTCCTCATCGACGTCCACCTGAACCTGTTGGTAAACCTTTTGACCGCTAAAGGGATCGGAGCCCACCGCCCGGCGTGCCACGCCCCGCGTTCCCACCCCGATGGTATAGACCTTGACTCCCAACGCTTCGGCCGCTTCCGCCGCCGTGAGCGGTGGCACTTTGCCGGCATTGTTCTGCCCGTCGGTCATGAGGATGACGATTTTGCTTTTGGACTTCAAGTCGCGCAGCCGGTTGATGGAGGTGGAGAGCGCCGAACCGATGGCGGTTTGATTGCCATTGATGACGCCCAGTTCCATCCGTTCGAGGCTGGAGAGCAGAAATTCATGGTCCAGCGTTGGGGGCACCGCGACGAACGCCTGGCTCGCAAACACGACCAGACCAAGCCGGTCGCTCGGCCGTTTGACGATGAATTTCTTCAGCACATCCTTGGCGATGATGAAGCGGTTCGCCTGCTTGCCGTTCAGCTGGAACCCCTCGTCCTCGTCAGCCATGCTACCCGAAAGGTCGAGCGCGACGACGATGTCCACCCCGCTGGCGCTGACCGTGGCTTCGCTGTGGACAAACCGTGGCTGGGCCAGCGCACAGATAAAGAGGGCGAGGGCCAGCCAGCGCAATTTCGGCAGGATCGTGCCCGCACTGGAGCGCGTGATGCCGATGATGCCCTTCACCAACTGCACGGAGGAATAAAGAAAGGCGGGTTGGCGACCGCGTCTGCCTTTGAACCAGGCCAGTACCGGCAGGAGCAGCAGCAGCCACAATAGGTGAGGATGGGCAAAGGTAAAGGTCATGCCTGGGCAGGATCGGCAGCGGTGGTGAACAAGGCAGCCGGTTGGGGTTCGGTTTCGTCGATGAGCCGCACGGCGGAATCGTGCAACGCCTTTAATTCCGGCAGACCGGGTTCATAGCGGGCAAATTTGACCATGTCGCAAACCGCCAGGAATTCGCCCAAACTTTGCTTCTGGTCGGGGGTGAGCAATTCAGTAGCCTTGAGTTCGTGCAGGAACTCTTCGCTGGTGCGTTCCGGCGCATGAAAGTTAAACCGCTCTTCCAAATAGAGCCGGACGGTATCCGAAACCACGATGCAGAAAGGGCGCGATTGGGCGATAAGAGCCAGGGCTTCCTGCAACCGTTTGCGGGCACGCTCGTGCGGTGGAATCACGGGAATGAGCACTGGCCCCGCGGCCCTCCGTTGCCAATAACGCCAGATGAGGTAGCCGGCGATCCCCAACACGACCAGGGCAGCCAAATACCAAACCCAAAGCCAACCGTTGGGAATTTCAATCGGCGGTTTGAGCGCGCGGATGTCATTCGTGGCGGGAGACGCGCTGAGATTCGTGAGGGCAGGGAGGTTCGTTTTCATCCGTGGAGGCGGCGCTTTTCACGGGTTTCGAAAAAGCGGCCCAAAGCCGAAGCATAAGGCTGGTCGGTGCGCAGTTGGATCGCGTCGATGTTGGCGGCGCGGAACACCCGCCGCAACTCCGCCTGCGCTTTCTGCTGGCGTTGCGCGAAGGCCTCACGTTTGCGAGGATCGCCGGTATTGACTTCGACCACCTCGCCGGTCTCTGCGTCCTTCAACACCAGGCGGCCAAGCGGTGGTAATTCCAATTCGTAGCGGTCCGTGATCTGGATGGCGACGAGATCGTGGCGGCGATTCGCCTGCCGCAACGCGGTGAAGGAGGCCTGGGCCAGTGATTGGGGCAGGACCATCCCCGGTTGGCGCCGGGGCGTTGCGGGGTTGTTGGGCAGGGTGATGTTCTGGCCCAAAAAGTCGGACACCACCACGGCGATCGCTTTATGGGCGGTGACCCGCGTGAGAAACTCCAGCGCGTGGTTCAGGTTGGTGCCGCGCCGCTTGGGTTCGAAAAAGAGGATTTCACGAATCACCCGCAGCACGTGCCGTCGCCCCTTGCGCGGCGGGATGAACTTTTCCACGTCCTCGGTGAAGAGAATGAGGCCGACCTTGTCGTTGTTCCGGATGGCCGAGAAGGCGAGCACCGAGGCGATTTCCGCGGCCAGCTCCCGCTTGGATTGTTCACCGGAACCGAACAGTCCGGAGCCGCTCAAATCCACCACCAGCATCAGGGTCAGTTCCCGTTCCTCCACGAACTTTTTGACAAACGGATGATTCATCCGGGCGGTGACATTCCAATCAATGGCCCGGACTTCGTCGCCCGGTTGATACTCGCGCACCTCCTCGAAGTTCATCCCCTGGCCCTTGAAAACGCTGTGGTATTGGCCCGCAAGCGTTTCGCTCACGAGCCGCTTGGTGCGCAGCTCGATCTGGCGGATTTTTTTGAGAATTTCGCGCGGGATCATTTGAATTGTGGATGGCGAATCGCGAGCGCCGGAGGCCGGGCAGTCCCGGTTTGCATCTCCTTTTGGCTATGATAGCCTAATCCCATGGGGTTCACGGCACCGGCAGTTCATCAAAAATCTTTTGGATGACCGTTTCGCTGGTCTTGTCCTCGGCCTCGGCCTCGTAGGTGATCGTGACGCGGTGGCGGAGCACATCCATGCCGATGCTTTTGACATCCTGCGGCGTTACGTAGCCACGGCCGCGCAAAAAGGCGTAAGCCTTGGCTGCCAGCGTCAAGGCGATGGTGGCGCGTGGTGAAGCGCCGAGCTGGATAAAATCCTTCAACTGGATCTTGTAGGCCTCGGGATCGCGCGTGGCGCAAACCAGATCCACAATGTAGTCCTTCACTTTGTCGTCGATGTAGATCTCGTTGATAATCCGCCGGGCCGCCAGAATCTGCTCCGGAGTGACCACGGCGGTGGCGCTGGGAAGATTGGTCGTATGGGCCATCAGCTCCAAGATCTGGCGTTCCTCGGCCCGGGTCGGATAGCCGATCTTGAGTTTGAGCATGAAGCGATCGACCTGCGCCTCGGGCAGGGGATAGGTGCCTTCCTGCTCGATCGGGTTTTGGGTCGCCAGCACGAGAAAGGGGTCCTCCAAACGGAAGGTTTGGTCGCCGATGGTAACCTGTCTTTCCTGCATTGCTTCCAGCAGCGCGCTCTGAACCTTGGCCGGGGCCCGGTTGATTTCGTCGGCCAGAACGAGATTGGCGAAAATGGGGCCGCGGCGGGTGGTGAACCCACCGGATTGGGGGTTGTAAATCTGGGTGCCGACCACGTCCGCCGGGAGCATGTCCGGGGTAAACTGCAGACGTGAGAATTTGACGCTGAGACAGGCAGCCAAAGATTTTACCGATAAGGTTTTGGCCAAACCCGGGACGCCTTCCAGCAAGACGTGGCCATTGGCAAGGAGCCCGATGGTAAGGCGTTCCACCAGATAGCTCTGCCCGATGACCACCTTGCCAATTTCATTGAATAATGGCCGTACATAGGCGCTGGATTCCTGAACGGCCGCGTTAATCGCGTTGATTCCTGTATTCATTGTTTATTTTCGACAATAGTACTGACCCATGGACAAAAAAACGAGAAAATCTGTTCAGATAAAACTTTATGGATTTTCCTCGGGCGGCTAGCACGTAACCTGCTGTTAAACAGGTGATGAAAGAGGTTTTCTCACGTCTGCGGAAGCACTTTA
>JAQGOT010000131.1 GCA_028293465.1 Pedosphaera sp.
CCGTGACGGACGGGAGAGGCCGGAGTTGATCTTCAAGGCCGCGCTAAACTCGGCAAACCAGGTTTTCAGTTCGGGCGGTGAGGGATCAAACGGATTCAGCAGGTTCAGCGGGTTGATGCCTTCCACGCCAATGATTTCCCAATCAATGGAATACGGCGGTGCGTGTTCCCGCAGCAAATGCATGATTTGCGAGCGCGCATGGGCGCGGGAGTCAGAGGGCGGTTCCATTATCGAGGCCTCAATCACTTTGTCTGAGAGATCCCAGGCCGGCGGTGGTTGGCTCATGGCCCAGCCCAGGCTGCGGGTTGGATCGATGTGATGAAATTCCAAATCCTGCGCCTTCAGCCACGGATCATCCCAATCAATCTTCTCCTGCTCCATGAATTTCCGGAGCAACCACCGTTTCGTGATCCAATCCACCTTGCCAATCAAGGCTTGCGGCTCCAGCGCCAAGGCCTTCAACGTGGAACCCCAGACATCCAGCAATACATCAGTCTCGGTGTCGCGTCCGTGGAACTCCGTCCAGGCGGCGTCGAAAAATTTCTGCAACAGTTCCACCGCATCGGTGGACCGGCCGTCCGCGAGTCTCACCTGCCAGGGCCCGTCCGGTTGATGCGACATGGCGCGGAAGGTCTTCACCGCGTCGGCCAGCACCAGCTTCGGCAAATGATTAATTTCCAGCAGATCGAGCATCAACGACGTGGTGCCGACCTTCAACAGCACGGTGGCGGGCAGCACACTGGTGTCCCCGTGCAGCAAATGTAACCGCCGGAACTTGCGGGGATCGCCTAGCGGCTCGTCCCGCGTGTTTATGATGGAGCGGTTGAACTGTACCCATTCGTACAAGTCGTTGTTGATGTAATCCGCCCGCTGACTCATCTGGTAAACGCCATCCGAACCCGGCCGGCTGATTTCCCCCCGCCACTCCGCCGCCAGCGTGGTTCCCACGCGCCCGGCCCCCGTGTAAAGCAGGCGCAAGGTGAGAAATGTCAGCAGCGAGAGCACGTTGGTTTCGGTCAAGGGAGCCGAGCGGCGCACGAGGTAATTTTCGTGGCATCCGAAAGTCGCCCCCGTGTAATGGTCGATGTTGTTGCGGATGAAACTGACTTCGCCCGCGAGGCCCAGCGACTTGAGGGCGTGCACCGCCAAGGCATCCCCGGCGCGGTCGTACTTGAGGATGTCGATCAGGGAATAGCACTCCGGCGTGCAATATTCAAGGTGCCCCATGTCGATGTAAACCCGCCCGCCATTAAACAGAAAACCGCCGTTGCCCGGCGGTTCGTCCCAATCGCGGTGATGCACATCAATCAACCCAAATTCTTCGCGTCCAAAAATCCAATCGCGCACGCGCTCGACGGCGATGAAAGAACCCGCCGGCGTGTTCGTCAGACAACCATATTCTGTTTCCAGTCCTGCTATACGATTCATAAGCTACTCCCGGAGTCCAGACGGTTTGCCCGCGGGATTGGTAAACGCGACCGGAACAACTCCTTTACTCCAGTGATCCCGAATCCAGCAGCTCGCGCCGGCTTGGTCAGGATCTATTTCAAAATTCATAAGCCGGCCTGCGCCAGGCTTAACGGCTCATAACGAGCATGCCGCGGACTATTCCGCGCCAGCCAGCCCAGTTCCACCACCCGCTCGCTGGAGCTCGCCCGCCAGCCAGCCTGACGTTGGGCCTCTTCCGGCAGCCCTTCACCAAAAGGCTTGTTCTCCACCAAGCACCACCAAGCCTGCAACAGCACATCCGCAACCTCCCGACGGTCGGTCTTGCCCGCCAGCGATCCGTTCAGCCACGCTTGGGCGGCCGCTTCCGGTTCCGGTTGGCTGGCGGCGACCATCACTCCGCCCGCTTGAAACCTGAAACCGCCGTCAAAGTGCAGCCGCAACAACAAATCTTTCTCCGGCGCATTGCCAATCTCCGCCAGGAGCAACTCCACCAGAAACGGGGCGGTGAAGATCTGCTCAAAGTTGGTCTTCAACTGCGGGCTCAATCCAAAACTCACCAACCGCCGCAGGCTCACGTCCTCGGGTGCCCGGGTGAACGACTCCGTGTGCGCCGCGTCGATGGCCGCCTGCCTGATCTTTTCAATATCCGCCGGATGCCCCAATCCCGCCAGCGCGTGACGGTCAAATAATTCAAAAACCTTCGACTGCCCCCCGCCGACAGCGAGCAACAAGATGCCATCGGGCAGGCTGGCCGCGAACGCGGGCGAACCTCGCTTGAGCTGTTCGCGCACGTATTCACGGCGGTTCGCCACCGCCTCCAACCACCGATATGGTTCTTCAGTCATCGAGTTTGATTCCTTCTTAACCCTAATCCTGATTCCAATCCTCTCAAGTGAAGAGTCTGAGTGTGCGGGCGGTTAAGAGCTCCTCCTCACCTCTTGTTATATCTTAAGAAAACCGGACTGCTGTTGATCCGTGATGGATTCCACGCCGCTGCTGCGGAGCAGCTTGATGGTGGCGTAGGTTTGGGTCGCGGGATTCACCCCACCCGTCGCGGAGTCGAACTCCGAGGCCACCATCAACAGGCGCAGGGCAAATTTGACCGCCTCACCCAGCTTCATCTGGGAGGGGCGCGGGCTGCCGTATTGCTCCTGGAAGCTCAACACGCTCCGGATCGTCCCCGAGCCCGATCCGGAGGCGACGTAGTCCACGGATTGAAATTGCGCCCCGAGCGGGTCGTAGAAATAGATCTGGGGTTTGGCCGGAGAAACAGTTTGATCCAAGCCCGCGAACAGCGGGGCCACCACCCCGACGCCTTGCATGGTCATGGGCAGATTCTCGCGCAACAACCGGGCCAGGGCCCGCACCTTCGCCGGGAGGCTGAGGGGTTGTAACTGGCTGCGCCGGTAATACTCGAAGGAAGTTTGCAGGACACGGGCCATCTCGAAAGCGGTGGCTGGGACACCGGCAATGGCGAGCAGGGAGGTTGCGTCAATCTCGATGACCTTGTCCACGCGATCGGTGACAATGACGTTACCCGCAGTGGCGCGCCGGTCACCGGCCATCAACACCCCCTCGGCGAACTCGAAAGCAAAAACGGTCGTTGCCTGCGTCTGCACCGGAGCGGTGGACGCAGGAACGATGGGAACAGGCGCCAGCTTGTGGGTGGCGAGCAGGGACATGAAGTCACCCGCAATCAGCGTCCCGGGGTTCATTGGCCCGTTCTTTGGCGATACCTTTTAGCCTGGTCCGGATCCACTTTGCGCATCCGTTTCAGGAGCTCCTCCGTGTTGGGTTTTTCTACCTTGGGTGAATTAGGTCCCTCTCCGCCGCCGCTTGGGCCAGCGCCGGGAGGCCGGTTTTTTTGTGCTTGGTCTGGCATAAACTTGTTAACAATTATGACATCAATTTCAGCATTCGCAAATCCTCCGGCGAACGCGCCTCGTCGATGTGTCTAGCATACCGCGAAATCTCCTCGGGCGCGAACAAATCCATGAAAGAAATTTTTATCGGCCCGTCCTGTCCCCGCAGGGTGATGTGGTCCCATTGCGCTGATTCCACGGCGTCTGCGAATTTCTGGATGAGCTTGCCGCGCAAACAAGCCCGGGTGGTCGCGGGCGGTTCGCACATGGCCCAGCGCACCGCCGTTTCCTCCGGCACGCCCAACATGGCCCCACTCTGTTCCAAGCCGTAGTACAAACCTTCCGCCAGATCCAGCCGGTGATATTCCAAATCCAGACTCTGCAGCCACGGGTCGTCCGGGGCCAGGTTTTGTGCCGCTTGAAATTCCAGCACCAACGCCAGTTTGGCCACCCAATCCAGCCGGTTGCGGCAACGCATCACGTCCGCCTCCAGGTCGTTCAGCACCTGCTCCCAGTCCGCCACCACGGCCTCCCGGGCGGGTGAGCTGAGATCACACAACTCCCTGACCGCCGCCAGGTAATCACGTTGCACTGCCAATCCGGTTGAGGGGCGCGCACCCTGCAACTCAAGTTCCCAGCGGAAGGAAGGATCCCGCGAAATGGCCGGCAAGGCCTCCAGCGGCTCCGCCAGTTGCGGCCAGGCCCGCCGCGGATCACGCACCAGGGCCTCCAACACCAACCCGGTGACACCGATCTTCAGCCGGGTCGCAAACGGCGACATATTGGCATCGCCGATGATGACATGAAACCGCCGGTAGAGTTTGGGATTGGCGTGCGGTTCGTCGCGGGTGTTCACCAGCGGCCGGCGTTGCATGGTGTCCACGCTTTGCAGCTCGCTGAAAAAATCGCTGCGTTGCGCAATCTGGAAGTGGGACGAGATGAACCGATCCTCTTCCTCGATGGCGAACTTGCCCGCGCCGGCAAAAATTTGACGCGTGACCAGGAACGCCTGCACACCTTGGGCCAATTGTCCCCAGGGCAGCGCGCGGGTGAGCAGGTAATTCTCGTGGCAGCCGTAGCTGTGGCCGCGGAAGTCAGTGTTGTTTTTGTAAAGCCGGACGGTGTCCCCGCGCTGGGCGGAGAGCTGTTGCGCGCACGCCATCATAATGCGCTCCCCAGCGCGGTCCTGCGCCAGCAACTCGTCCAGCGTGCTGCATTCGGGGGTGCAATATTCGGGGTGGGCGTGATCGTTGTAGAAGCGCGCGCCGTTGCCCAGCACCAGGTCGCTCTTGATTTCGACGTAGCTCAGCTCGCGGTGAGAGTCCTGCGCGAAATAGTTGGCCTCGTCCGTATCCTGGCGCAACTCCGGCACGTGAAACCCGCGCATGTCCGCGTGCGGATCTTCACTGTCATAATCCCAACGCATCAAAACGCCGGGCTCGACCACACTGCGCACCAACGCGATGGATTCGGCCACCACGTCCAGGTGCTCATCGTGCTCGCGGGCGATGCCGATCTCCGTCTCGATCCCGAACTGGATTATGTTTGACGGGGTCATTTGTTTAATCGCCGGTGGAACCGGAGGTTTCTCGAAAGAGGAGGGTTGGCATCGGACCTTTGCGTGGAATCGAAGGAGGCAACTTTTCAATCTCAACTTCGAGTCGCTTTTTCATCCCTGGTACCGGTTTGGCCCAGCCGATGGCATCGTGGGCAACCTTTGATTATACGACGCCGCTCCCCAGCGCATCCTTTTTAAGCTGGCGCACCGGGCCGAGCTTGATGACGTTCTCCGGATCGAAGTCGGTCAACTTGAGCCAGTCCTCCGTTACGTCCGTGGGCGGGAAGAGATCGTTTTCCTCATACTCACGCTGCAAGGCGCGCAACAAATCCTCCCGGGTCAGATGGGTTTCCTGGCCGGTGTCGATCGAGCGTTTGATGGCAAAACTCTTCGCCCGCTCTACCACCGCCGCAATGATCGCCCCGCTCGCGAGATCGCCGCGATACAGGAAATCCTTCTTGCCGCTCCGGAACACAATTTCCAGGAACTGGTTTGAGGGCGTGTGGGAATAATGCGCCTCGGTCACCACCCGCGCCAAATCCGCGCGTGGTTCGGCCAAAGGCAGGCTTTCGCGCAAATAGATTTCGTAGATGGCCTGTGCCCCAGCTTGATCCGGCCGGTTCACCTTGATTTTCCGGTCGATGCGTCCCGGCCGCAGGATCGCCGGGTCGATCAGGTCCGCCCGGTTCGAGGCGAGAATCACCACCACATTCTGCAACACCTCCAACCCGTCCATCTCCGTGCAGAACATCGGCACCAAGGTGCTGAGAATGCTGTTATAACGGCCGGCGCGGCGTGTCCCCAGAATGGATTCCGCCTCGTCGATGAAAAGGAATGCCAGCGCGCCATCCCGGGCGCGTTCGCGGCATTGGATGAAAAGGTCGCGCACCTGTCGCTCGGATTCCCCCACCCACATGTTCAAGATTTCCGGACCTTTGACATGCAGGAAGAATTCCGGATGGTCCACACCGGTTTGGGCCTTGAGTTGTTGCCGCAGATTGTAAGCGGTGGCTTTGCCGAGCAAGGTCTTGCCGCAACCCGGCGGTCCGTGCAGCAGAAAGCCCTTCGGCACCGTGTGCTCGAAACGCTTGAACAGATCTCGATGCAGGAAGGGGAGTTCAATGGTGTCACGAATCGCCTGCACCGCCTCCGTTTGGCCGCCCACGGCGGCCCACGGGATTTCAGTGACCGTCTCCAGGGAGCGTTCGATGCGCCGCCCCATGCCGATCACTTCCAGCGCGACGCGTTGGTTGACATCCAACCGCACCTCCATGCCAGGCTTCAGTTTTTCCTTCACCAGCAAAGCGGAGCGGAGGAGCACCAGCGAATTGAAGCCCGCTTCCTGCCCGATGCGCAGCCGTCCATCGGAAAGCAGTTCATCAATTCGGACAATCGGCCCGTTCTTGTCAAAGCCCAATCCCTGCACCACCGCGAAAGCTTCGTTGCAGAGGACCCGCTGCCCCATTTGCAGACTGTTCTGCGGGATCTTGGGGTCAACGCGGCAGACGTAATCAGTGCCGCCGACACAAACGTGCGCTTTGTCATTTTCCACCGGCATCAAGAAGGTGCCGATGCGGAAGGCCGGCGAGCGGAGCTTCTCGACAATTTCGTCCAGCTTTTCAATCGCCTGGCGGGCTTGATCGTTCTGCTCCTCGATCGCGGTAATACGATCGCGGAGATAAATCAAATCCATCAGCGAAGAATGGCGCGGGGGCAATTTGCCCGCAATAATGTCAACGAGTTGAAGGGCGGAAAGCGATTCTAACTCCTCGTGTGAAAGCATCTGACCAAGCGGTGAGGCTCCCTCCGTGGGGGACTCAATCTTGGGCGATGGCGTTGGTTTTTTCTTGGATTCACCCATGACCAAACCTTAGTCCTGTTCCGGGCAATTGCAAATCGCAGTCCATCTTTTCTAAAATAAAAATGCGCGGTTAAAATGTTTTCTGCTCAACGTCTCCGCGTGGAGGGTCGCAGCGTCCTGAGTCAACCGAAAATGTTTTGCTAAACCACCCGGGAGAGCGGGAGAAGCGGGACAGCCTTTTCGGAAAGGCTGGATTGGGATGTTTGGTTTAACGCCGGTCACACAGGAGGTGATGATCAAGTTCCAAGCGGGTCAACATTTTTAATATTGGCGTTCATCCTCCTCGTTGTCCTTGCGTTGGAAAACGCGTTGCGAGCCAGCACCCCCAGGAGAAATCCCAAGCCAAAGGCCAGGCCCATGCCGGGATAGGGGTTCCGACGGATGCTTGCGTCTGCCGCGCGAGCGCCCGCCCTGGCTTTCTGCTGCAACTGGCCCGCCCCGGATCTAAGGAGTTCCTCGCCATCGCGGACCACCACCCGCAAATCATCGACCAACCGCTGCAGCGTCATGGCGTTGCCATTGTGATTTTCAGGTATCATACAACAGGTGATTTCCTACCTTCATAATCACCCCACTGCATCGCCCAGCCAATGGGGTATTTCCCATGTTCTTCCGTCCTTTCAGATCAGCCGCCAAATCTCCTCCTGTTTCCGACATTGACCTCGGCCGCGCCCACCCTGGTTGCCAACCGATTGGACTCGATTTCGGTCAGATCCGTGTTCACGAGCAGGATGGATTTGGGCTTGCCCTGCTCGGTGCGCATCAACGTCCAGCGGCTGTGCACGCGGACCTCATGCCCATCTTTGGCGACTTGGTGCAGGTCTCCGCTCCAGGCACCTTGTTCCATGACGGTCTTCTTGGCCGCTTCAAATTCGCCGTGGTCGGGATACAACAGTTCGGTGGCCGGCCGGCCCAAGATTTCGTCCTTCGTCCAGCCATACAAGCGCACAGCGCCTTCATTCCAGAATTGGATGCGGTCCTCCATGTCGCGCACCAGGATGGCATCCGGGTCCAGGTCGAGCAAGCGGGCCTGCTCCTGGATTTGCTCCGCCGCCAGCTTGTGGCCGGTGATATCGTGATACAAGCCGATGAGCAACTTGCGCCCGTACAAAATCAACGGCGAAACGCGAACCTGCACCGGCACACGCGCGCCATCCGCCCGGACGATTTCATCCTCATAGTCCATGGTGGACGTTTGCCCGTTCTCAGCGACAAACCGGCGCCGATGTTCTTCAAATATCTCGGGTGACTGAAACTGGCTCTGGTTCTTGCCGACGATTTCACTCCGGCTGCGGCCAAGGAGGGCCTCACCTTGTTTGTTGGTGTCTAGGATGCGGCCGGTCTGGACATCCGTGAGAAAGGCGGCGTCGCCCAGGCTTTCAAACAACTGGCGGTATTTATGTTCGGATTGGCGCATTGCCTCTTCCGCCCGCTGGCTCTCGTTACGCTCCTGTTGATCGCGTAACGCCCGACGCACAGCGGGGCCGAGACGCGAGAGCCGGTTCTTGAAGATGTAATCCGTGGCGCCTTGCTTCAAGCTTTCCACCGCCAGCTCCTCGTCGATGGTGCCCGAGACGAAGATGAAGGGCGTCCCGGGCCGCCGGTCTCGCGCCAGCTTCAAAGCGCGCATGCCGTCGAACGAAGGCAGTGTGTAATCCGAAAGGATGCAATCAAACTCCCGTTCGCAGAGGGCGGCCAGGAAAGTTTCGCCCGTGTCCGCGCTCACCACCTCGCGCGACAATCCTTCGGCCAGAAGTATTCGCCGGATGAGTTCGGCATCGTGCCAATCGTCCTCCAGGTGCAAAATGCGAAGTAAAGTATTCATAATATCCAAACTACCATTCAATAATGACCGTTGGGCAGACGGGATAGCGGCCACATTCCGCACCATAAACCGTCAGGCCGCCTTGCGCCAACGCGTCGGCGGGCACCACCAGCCGCAGGTGCACGTGATCGTCCAGGGTGTGGCGGGCAATCTGTTGCAGTTGCTCGTCCTCCGCAAAAGCGTGAGCCAAATAGCCATAAGCTCCCAGTCCGCCGCGCAGGTAGCTCAACGCCCCGCGCGCATCATGCGGATGATTCCGGACGAACGCGCCGTACACTTGGATCCCGTTCAAAAACATCTGGAGCGTGGTGGGGAAGATGTCGTCATCGGTCTGTGGAGTGTCGATCCGATGCGAGGAGACCTCGGCCAGGACGCGGATGCGTCGCGCCTTCGAGATGTCCGCACCCTCCAACGGCAGGACCCACTCGAAGAAGCCGTGGCCTTGGCCATAACAGGAATCCTCCGCCCTTTCGCGCTCGCGCTCACCCGCCCCGCCGCTCCATTCCGCGGTGGCCCAGTCACCGGGCGGGCCCCGCAGCACGAGTGCCCGGGGGACATCCTCGCGGCTGGCGGGATATTGGTCGGACACAAAATACTGGTGAAAATTCTTCGCGATGACGGTTCCTTCCGCATTATAAGCCTCGACGCAGAAGGTGCAGAGCATCGGCTCCGCAGGCATTTGCATTTCGATGGTATGGGCATGCACGACACGCCGATGAGGGAACTCGATCGGCACACTCCCGCGCGCGAGATCCCGTTGGACGCGGCCGCGCGTGTCCATGCCATCCAGGCGCCAGCGCAATGAAATATTCCGGTTGGGCCGGGACGAGAAATGGGAAGAGGCCACGTCCACGCGCACCACCTCGCCGGGGGAACGGCGGGAGATGGGTGCCGCGTCCAACGGCAACGTATCGCTTTCATTGATGATGGCAGGGTCGTAGCCAAATTCCTTCGGCGTCCGGTCGTAATTCAGGAAGCCATTGTGCTCCCATTCGACATCATGAAGCTCCGTGAAAATGTAAGCGGAAATCTGCCCGTATCGGCGCAACTCATTGGTCAGAAATTTGAACGTCCAACTGACATCCACGTCGCCATCCAAGGCCCCCACCCCGCCGTATTCGCTGTTGATCAGCGGCTGGCCTTTGTGCGCATAGCCGGGCACGTAATTGTAGTTGGAGCCGGGGAACGTGGACTGCACGACCTTGGCAATGTGCTCCTTGGCCCGGGCATAATCATTGATGTAAAAATGCCATGAATTGATGTCGGTATCGCCGTGGGCATAATAATCCAGATGCTCCCATTGGACGACGCTCATGTCCTCGATCAGCCGGGTGGGGTCCAGCTTTTTCGCCAACGCCCACATGCTTTGCACCCACACGTGCGCACTAAGGTTCGCGAGCCTGGCCCGGGTCGATGGCGGGGTCAGTTCCGCCACGGCCGTCGCCCCCGCACTCACAGCGCTGGCGGAAACCGCCAGATTGGTCCTCAATCGCGGCCGGTGTTTGGGAGTGGTGGGATGGATGAGATCCACAAACTCCACCTGTCCACCAAAGCCCCAGGTTTCGTTGAAGGTGCACCAGGCAAAGATGGAAGGGTGGTTGAAATCCCGTTTGATGGCTTCGCGCATCGTAGCTTCGTAGCGTCGCCGTCCCAGCGGCGTGTCGCCCCCTTCGCCGAAGTTCGGAAAGTCCGCCATCAACAACATCCCCATCTTATCAGCGTAGTAAAGCAACAGGGGGTCATCGATCTTGATGTGGATGCGCAGGAAGTTAAACCCCACCTTCTTGGCATACGCGATATCATTCTTTAACGTTCGCACGTCTCCGGCGGTATAGACCCCGTCCGGGTAAAAGGATTGATGCAAGGCCCCACGCAGGTAGCGCGCCACGCCGTTCAAGCGCAGAGCCACCGGGGCTTCGGGGGGCTCGCCGGGCGCAAAGTCAATTTTCCGCATGCCGAAATAGCTCCGGACCGTGTCCATCACCCGGTCCTGCTGCCGCAAATGGAACCGTAGTTTGTAGAGATGAGGTTCATTGGGGCTCCAGAGCAACAACGGATCGACCTTCATGGTGCCTTCGGCCATCCCGGTACTGACTTTGAAAGTAGCGGTTTGCGGGGTGCGGCTGTCCGGCGCAATGATTTCCACCGCCACCGTCCCCTCGCCCTCAACGTGCTGGCACTCGATCTGAAACCGTGCCGTGCCGGCGTCGATGTCCGTGAACACGCGAAAGTGATCAATATACGAAGCGCTGCGCGGCTCGACGAACACAGTTTGCCAAATGCCGCTGACGGTGGTGTACCAGCGCCATTGTTTGCCGACGGGTTGCTCGTGGTTATCCACCGGATCTTCCACGCGGAACACCAGCAGGGCGCGTCGTTTGCCATCCGTCCCGGGTTCCCCCAAGGTGTCGGTGAGATCGAATTCAAACGGGGTGTAACCGCCCTCGTGATGGCCGAGGTGTTTGCCATTCGACCAGCAATCGGTAAAGAAGTCCGCTGCGCCGATGGTTAGAATGACGCGCTTGCCCTCCCAATCCGGGTTATTCGGAATCTCGATGAGGCGCCGGTACCACCCCACTTCATACCGGGGGGCGGAGCGATGATTGGCGGCGTTTACTTCCAGCGGGTTGAGGAACACGCGCGTGGCGTAGTAGTTCTCGTTGCCGGCGGCATCCCCCTCCCCCCAGGCGGCAAGCGATTCCCAGCAAAAGGGAACGATGATTTGCTCGCGCCATTCCAATTCGTCGGGGCGGAACCATTCTTCCTCCACCCCGCGCCGGTGCCGGTCAAAACGGAACTGCCAGGGGCCATTTAAATTTAACCAATCAATCCCCTCCCGGGTGCCCCGCTGGCGGTCGGGCCGGGGATACTCTGGCCGAGGATAGGCAAAAGAAATCGACATAATAAAAGACTGCTCTCTAGAAAGGGACAGGAACCCGGACTTCCTGCTCAAAAACCGGTGGGTTTGGACACGGATTGTTTTTTCGGGCGGAATCCTGAGGTTGTGACGCCTCAGTTCCGCGATGGCCTGACATGACCCGGCGGTTTCAGTGATAGAGCATCACCAGTCCTCCTCTACGTAAAGCCGCTTTGGGTTATCGTCAAATCCCACAGCCAAAGAAAATGTGGTTAAGCAAAAACTTCTTTTGGTGCCGCTTCCGACTTGGCCCACGCAGGCTGAGTTGGGGTGTAACACGGTGGCATGTACATTTCACTAAATTGGTCTTAATGATTACGCCAGAGTCAGTTTGCGTTGCATGCGATCCTCCTCCCACCCCGAAAAGCCCTTGGCGCGAGTGCTTCTTGCCGCCGTGAGAGCTGCTGGCTTGCGCCGGATTATCGGGCACGGGAGATGGCCCGCGAGGGCGTGCGGTGGGGGATGGAAGGTTTCGGTTATCATGCGGGTAGGAACAGGCGTGCCTCAGGAAGCCCTTAAGCTTGCCTGGCGCCGCCGTTTCAACGTCGGCGCGCTGCCATTACCATTCCCATTTAAGTGCAGAGGAAACGTCACGGCCGTCAGCTTCGGCTCGTATTCCAACTCAATGGCCTCGGCGCGGCTCAGCCCGGCCATTTGCGCAAAAACCGTCAGGGCCTGGGCCGCCACCTGGTCCATGTTGTAATAACGGTAGGTGGCAAGCCGGCCCACAAAGTGTACTCCATTCGTCGCCTCGGCGAGCGCCTGGTACTTCCTGTAGAGTTCGGCATTTTCCGCGCGGGGAATGGGATAATAAGGATCGCCCTCCGCCCGCGAGAATTCATAGACGATGCTCGTTTTGGCGTGTTCCTGGCCGGTGAGATGTTTGAACTCGGTGACCCGGGTGAAGGCGTAGTCGTTGGGATAATTAATCACCGCGACCGGTTGCAGGAATTCCTTGTTGTGGGTCTCGTGTTTGAATTCGAGGCAGCGGTAGGGGAGCTTCCCGTGGATGAAGTCGAAATATTCATCGACCGGGCCGGTGTAGATCAACTCGCGGTACGGGATGAGCTCCCGAATCTCCCGGTAATCGGTGTTGAGCATGACCCGAATGTTGGGATGGTCCAACATGCTCTGGAACATGCGGGTGAACCCGTGACGCGGCATCGCCTGATACGTGTCGGTGAAATAGCGGGCGTCACGATTGGTGCGCGTCGGCACGCGGGCGGTCACCTGCGCATCGAGTTCCGAAGGGTCCAGACCCCATTGTTTGCGGGTGTAACCGCGAAAGAATTTCTCATAAAGCTCGCGTCCGACCTTGCTGACCACCACATCCTCCGAGGTTCGGATTGCCTCTTTTTTTTCGGCCCGGCTGGCCAGGAAGTCATCCATTTGCAGCGCGGTCAATTCCAGCCCGTAAAGCTGGTTGATGGTATCCAGGTTGATGGGAATGGGCACCAACTGCCCGTCCACGCTCGCCAGCACGCGGTGCTGGTACTGCCGCCAGGCGGTAAACCGCGAAAGGTAATCAAACACTTCACTGCTGTTGGTATGAAAGATGTGCGGCCCATACTTATGCACCAGGATGCCGGCATCATCGTAATGGTCGTAAGCATTGCCGCCAATATGAGGCCGCCGATCCACCAACAAGACCTGTTTACCGCAACCCCGGGCCAGCCGTTCCGCCAGAATGCTGCCGGCAAATCCGGCCCCCACGATCAGATAATCGAACATCTCCATTGGTCCTCCCCGGTTTGGCATTTGTGCGACCATCAACGTTTTCCCCCCCCCTTCACGGTCGCTGCCCGCTTGCGTGCCAGTGCATCGTCAATGTGGGCCTCCATCTTTTCCACGATCGAATCCCAGCTGTTGTCGGCCGCCATTTTCAATCCCCGCTTGATGGCGGACGCATCCGCGCCGGCAATGGCCTGCCGACACAATAATATAAATGCGTTATGAGACCGGGCGACTTTGACCACGGATCCAAAATTGTGCACCACATCTGATACTGCGGAGCTGACAACATTCTTGCCCGTGGCCATGTATTCGAGGGCTTTGGTGGGATTGATGTATTCCGTCGCTTCATTGAGGGCGAACGGCATCAGGCAGACATCAAAGGCCTTGGTATAGGCCGGCAGTTCGGCGTAGGGACGCTGGCCGAGCCAGTGCAGGTTGGGCCGTTTTGGCAACGCGTGCTCTCTCACCTTGATAACCGGTCCGATCATCGCCACGGACCATTGTGGGTTTGCATCGGCCAGCTTCGCCAGCAGTTCATAATCGATCCGCTCATCGATGACTCCGAAATAACCGAGCACATGGGGACCCAGATTCTTGACTCCGGCCGGGACCAGTGTCTCGACATCCCGCGCGCGGCCGAAGTGGTCAACGTCCACCCCGCAGCCGTAGAAGTGACAGTTTGCGTTGTGTCGGCTTTTGGCTTCGTACAGTTTTCGTCCGCCGGTGAACACCACATCGGCCCGCGCCAACAACTCCGCTTCTCGCCGCGCCAATTCGGGGTGCGCCTCGCTAAACTTGGAAAGCTCATCCATGCAGTCGTACACCGTCGCGATTTCGCCCAGGTGTCCGGCAAAAGCGGTGACGGTCATGGGATCGTAAAACCACTGGACTGCATCTTCAAACTGCCCGGCCAACGGTCCCAATAACGCTTCCTGGATCACGCGGCGGCGGGTGCGGTCCACATAAACCGACTGTCCCCAGCGCCAGGCAGGAAATTGCAGGCGTACGCGGGTGATGTTGGGATAGTCCGGAGTCGGCAGAATGCGAACCGAGGGTGTGACCAGTTGCGGGTCCGGTCCCATCGTCTCCACGAACAGAATCGGATGGCGCTGACTCAGGCGCGAGAGAAATTGTTGCGGGCGCTGCCAGACCCAGTCCCAACAAAGATGGCAGTGAACGATGATGGGATAATTATCTGACCGGAATAATGCCTTGGCCTTGGCGCGGGGCGTTCCCTTTTTGCGTGGTATTCGGTCGGAGGTTTTAGAGTCTTTGACACGGGTAAGAAAATGTTGTTTTGCGGAATTACTCCGTTCGGATGAGCTTGAATCAGAGCGATAAGGCGCGTAGGACATAGAAAGCAAAATTTGTCATGTTTTATTCTCGTCTTCATCTTGACCGCAATGAGGGTCTCCCGGCGTCAGGCCAAACTGGCATAAACGCCACTCATAACAGACTTCAGGAAGGAACCTCCCTCAATGGGGTATTCACCTAAAATACGAAGCATCTGCAGGGGGTTGCACCGGCCCGAAGGCCAACAGCCTTCCGCCGTGCAATTTCATTTTCGAGGATCAGCGTGAAAATCCAACCGTGACGCAACGCGGAATCACTGAATCTTTATGGGATTCACCGCACAAACGGTGCGTTTACCCACGCCGTGCAACGGCGATGTGGTGGCCGTCTGAAGGTGGCCGAACCTCTGGTGTGCATTTCGTGATTTGATGAATACGCCCTGCCCGGGCAAGTCAAAGGAATGGGTTCAGGGATTGAATCCGACCGCGATTGGCAGTATCTATCAAAGGCACGAAGTCTTATGCGGCTTAAATTCCGTCACCTTGCGCTGATTGTTGTATCCGGGTCCATGGCCTGGATGCTGACGGCGTGCGGTCCTTCGCAATCGGCTTCGGAGCAGTCAACGCCAGTGGAGATTCATGGTGAGCCCATCAACGCGGCCAAGGCGCCCCAAGCTCCGGCAGTAGAAGCGGCAACCAAGCCGGCGCAACCTGCGCCCGAAGTCACGGCTGTTGCCGCGGTCGCGGCGGAGGTTCCCAAAACGGTTGCATCCAAACCGACTGAAGCGGGTGGCGCTTATCCGGCGGTTGGGTTCGACAAGCTTGCCTCGTATAATTTTGACCTTTCTGATGACGGGCCGGTCACGAACCAAACCGCCGCCGTGGACAAGGCCGACGAACAGATTCCCGCTCTCGTCAGGGCTTTCAACCAGAAGAAAGTTTCGATCAAAGGATTCATGCTGCCGCTGAAAGTGGAAAATGGAGTGGTCACGGAATTTTTGATCATGAAAGATCAGTCGATGTGCTGTTACGGCAATGTGCCGAAGATCACCGAGTGGGTCAGCGTCAAGACCGCCAGCAAAGGGGTCAAACCCATCATGGACCAACCGGTGAGCATTCAAGGGACGCTGCATGTTGGAGCCATGCGGGAGAACGGTTACCTGGTGGGCATCTACCAGATGGACGGTGAGAAATTGACGGAGCAGCCCGGGAATTGAGGGGCAGCTTACACCAAGGGTGGGGTATCATCAGAGATCAGGATCTCGCTCTCACGCGCAAGCCGGTTTTCTCGGGTGCGTCGGCGAAGGAGAGGATGCCTTTTTCCGAAGTGACGCCGAGGTAGGCATCATTGGTGATGAGAATATTGCCGTCCACGTCGAGATGGTTGCAGAGTTCGGCGAGGTGGGCGGCGGCGCTGATGAGAACGCTGGTCTCAATCATGCAGCCGATCATCGTTTTCAAACCGGCTTTGCGGGCGGCCTGCAGGGCTTCATAACCGCCGCTGATGCCGCCGGTCTTGCTGAGCTTCACATTCACCCCGTGGTAACATTCCGCGCAATGCGCCACGTCCTTGGCGCTGTGATAGGATTCATCGCCGAACAACGGCAGCGGTGAACGCTCTTTCAGCCAGATCAGATGCTTAGGATCGGTCGCGGCGGGCATGGGCTGCTCGACAAACTGAATGTGGCCATCCTTGGCCAGCCACTCGATCATCTCGAGCGCCTTTTCCTTGGTGGTCCAACCTTCGTTGGCATCGACGCGCACCGCTTTCTTCGGCGCGGCTTCCCGCAAGGCACCCAGGTTCAACTTGTCGTCCGGGCCGCCGAGCTTCAACTTTAACACCGGATATCGTTCCGCAGCGATGACTTTCTGGCGAATGATGTCCGGCTTGTCGATCCCGATCGTGAACGAGGTGACGTGGTGTTTCTCGGTGAAGCCGAGCCCGAGGTAATCGTAAACCGCTTGACCAGCTTTGCGGGCAGCGCCGTCCACAAGCGCGATATTGAAGGCGCATTTGGCGGCCATGTTACCGGGGGCAACCGTATCGAGGTAGTTCATGCTCCCCGGGACGTCGTCGAAGGAGAGTTTGTTCGCGTCCACCTTGCCGCAGAACTCCATCACGGTATCGACGGATTCGTTGTAACGGGCGATGGGCGCCGACTCTCCGAGGCCGATGGTGCCGTTGTCATCGGCTAGTTGGAGCAGGACGACCTTGAAAATATTGGTGCCGGTGCTTCGGGAAATCGCCCAAGTGTGAGTGAGTTGCAGATCGTAACGCCAATATTTGAGTTGCACTCCAACCAAAGAAACCTAAACCGCCGGAAGAATCAATAAGAGAAAGTGGACGCGGCAATCATTTTATCGTGGTCATTTCAAACTTCGGGTTCAACTCGAGCTGGAAATCCTTGAAATGCACTTCTGTCGGACCGCCGGCGTGCACCTGGAGAGCAGTGATGCCGCGGCGGGCGACTTGCGCGTCGTCCAGATCGACACAGAGATGCCCGTTGAGGGCGGTGCGAATTTTTCCATCCACCGCGAGGATCTCGTAGGTGTTCCAATCGTCCGCGTTCACGAATGGATCACCCGGTTTGTCGGAGAGAATGGCGCGGCCGTTTTCCTCGTAGAGTTTGCCCCACCAACCGGCACCGATGTCGGCTTGGCAGCCTTTCATTTCATAATCACCAAAGCGTTCGCTGCGGAATTGCACGCCGCTGTTTTCCTTGTTGGGGGTAAGCTTCACCTTGAGCACCAATCGGAAGTTTTCCAAGGGCATCGTGCTCTTGAGAAATTCATTATGCTTCAGGCCGGTCGTGGTGCGGCCGACGATCTCGCCATTCTCCACCTGCCAGAGAGACTTGTCACCCTCCCAACCGTTAAGATCCTTGCCGTTGAAGAAGGCGGCCGGGTTGGCAGGAGTTTCAACGCTGGCAGGCAGCGGTACCTGGCCGGGCCGGCTGAGGTAATAAAGCAAGTCACGCACTTCCTGTTCGCTGAGCGGCTGCAACAGGCCTTCCGGCATCATGGACAGGTCGCTTTGTTGCAGGGACTTGATTTCGGCGCGCGGAACAATGAGCGTTTCGTTCGCCGTAATAATGGTCACGGATTTGTCGTCCTGCTGGGTCACGATGCCGGTGATGCTGCGGTCATCTTTCGTCTCCATATTGTAGGAGCGATAGTCATTCGGGATGACCGCGTTCGGGTCCAAGATATTTTGCAGGATATAATCGAGATCGGCACGGTTCGAACCCGTAAGGTTGGGGCCGACCTTCCCGCCGGTATCAAAAAGGGTATGACACTGGGCGCAGGTGCGGGTAAAAACGGCGCGCCCGCGGGAAGCGTCGCCCGGCGTGGAGCCGCCCGCCTGGTAGATTTTTTTGAACTTCGCGATCTCCCCTTGCTTGTCGGCGCTGCTGTCGCGGGAAACGCCCCAAACTTTTTGGATCTCCTGCTCAAGCTCGGCATTTTTGAGGCTGCGAAGCTGGCGCACCAGTTCGGCCGTAAGATCTTTTACCGGCACCGCATTCTTGCCGACGCCCGCCAGCAGGGCTTGAGCGAAAACGACCCGTGAAGCCAGCGTGTTGAGCGCATCCCGGCGATGTGCGGGATCCAGTCCGGGGTAAATGCTCAGGATGGCAGCGGGTGTTTTGGCATCGTCATAAGCCGCCAAGCCGCGCAGGGCCGGTCCCTGCAAATTGGCATCCGTCAATAATCGTTGGAGGATGGGCGCGAGACCGGCATCCCTGATTCCCAGCAACGATTCCAGCGCCGTCCGGCGCACCCCGGCGTTGGCAGCCGTATCCAGCAAAGTCTTTCGCAGGGAAGCGAGCGCGCTGGAACTGCCGAAGGTAAGGGAAAGCGATTGCACCTGCGCCCGGATTTCTGCGTTCGTGCTGGTGTTGAACGCGGTTTCAATGGCCTCCCAACCTTTGGGCATGGCCACATTGCGCTGACCTTTCAGCGCAAGGCTCAGGCCGCTCAACATGTCGAGCCGATGCGAATCATCACTCACTTGTTTCAACCGGGCGGTGATGGCGGCAAACGCTTCGGGCGTACCGACGGCAGCGACACGGCGCGTGGTGAAATGGAGGATGCGCGGGAGCTTGGATAACTCGGCGATGAGGAGTGCGCGATCCGTGTTGTTCGTCGCGAGCGGCTCGGCGGCATACCAAGCCATCAGCGGGAGGTTGTGATCCTCGGCATCCTCCGAATGAGCACAAAGCGCCGCGACCGTTTCCCAGCGTTGCTCGGCGGGCAGGCGTTGCATCACCGCAGCGAGATAAAGCCGGACTACCGGGGACTCATCCGCACTCGCGAGACGGGCGAACTCTTTCAACACGGCTGAAGAAACCGTCCGGTCCTCAGCGAGCAACTGGATGGTCCACGCGCGCACATATTCATCCGGCTTTTTTAGCAATTTTAGAGCCACGTCCTCCGTCAGGCCGCCGATCGCGTGCAAAGTCCAAAGCGAACGGAGCTCGATGGTTTCCGGCGGCACAACCCGACCAAAGTCGGGAAGCTTCAAGCCAATCGATTTATTGTCGGGATTTAGGAAGTACATCAGCAACTGGCTGGCTTCCGGTGACAGGGGCTTCTCCTTCGTCCGTTCCTGGAGGAGTTTGCGGGCGTGCCGGGCATACCATTCGTTGGGATGCGACAGGAGCGCGACCAAGGCGGCGTCGCTTTTCTGTTCCAAATTTACCGGGGTCCATTTGGTGTCGCCGTAAACCACTTTAAAAATGCGGCCGTTGGAACGGTCGTGGCCATTGGGATCATTATGATGGCATTGGTTTTTGTCGTACCAATCGATCATGTAAACCGATCCGTTCTGGTCGTATTGCAGGTTGAGGATTTGCGACCAGGAATCGTTGAAGTTGATGAAGTCAAAATTGTGATGGCCGACGAACCCGGAGCCTTTGCGTTCGGGTGTATCCATGTTGATGCGCGCGCCATGGATGTTGTTCATGTAAAGCTGCCCGTGATACTGCTCCGGCCAACTGTCTCCCTGATACACCATCAACCCGGCGTGCGCGTGGCCACCGCCCAGGGAGCCGGACCGGCCGTTGGCGGCGTGCGGGCCCTTGCTGCCGGCGTAATGCAGATGATCCGCGATGGTCTTGATGTCATCGAAAACGTAGGGATTGAAATGTTGTCCGCCCTGCCGCTCGTAGCGCCCGCCTTGGATCATGTGCCAAAGATGCGGGATGACGCACGCCTCGATGAAACATTGGCCATGCTCATCGAAATCCACACCCCAAGGATTGCTGGTGCCTTCGGAAAAATACTCGAACTTATGTTTGGTGGGATGATAGCGCCAGACGCCAGCGGTGACGGGCGTACGTTCGCTCTTCGGTGCGCCGGGTTTGCCCACGTTGGAATAAGTGAAGACACCGTGGCAACCGTAGAGCCAACCATCCGGCCCCCAAGTGAAAGTGTTCAACGTTTCGTGCGTGTCCTGGTAACCCCAGCCGTCGAGGAGAATTTGTGGCGGGCCGGCAGGTTTTGGTTCATCGCCGTCCTTCATGGGAATGAACATGAGATACGGCGCAGCTCCTACCCACACGCCGCCGAAACCGACTTCCAGACCACTGACCAGATTCAGGCCCTCGATGAAGACAGTGCGTTTGTCGAACTTGCCGTCACCGTCGGTGTCCTCAAACACTAGAATGCGGTCCTTGCCCTGTCCTTCCGGCATGCGGATGGGATAGGTGTAGGCCTCGGCCACCCACAGCCGCCCGCGATGATCGATGGCGAAGGCGATTGGCTGTTTGACGTCCGGCTCGCCGGCGAAGAGCGTCGCCTTGAAGTCTGGCGGCAAAGTCATTTCCTTGGTGGCATCCTCCGGGGAGAGGCCGGCAAACTTGATGGTATCCACCGGCGGCATCTCGTCTGCCGCGGGCGGTTTGGCGGAATCGAGTGCGTCGGCAAGTTGAGGTTTGGTCGCGTAGAACTCGAAATCATCGAAGTTGATATGCCCCCAGCCGCCGGTTTCCTGGTCAATAATACGGATGAAAATGTCCTTCCCCTGATCGGCTGCCAAATCGACGAGCACTGGACGCAATTTTTCACCATCGTAGCCGGAGGTTTTGAAAATGACTTTTTGATCGCCCGCCCGCACGAGCTCCACCCGGGTGTCCGCATGCGCGCCGCCGGCGACGAGAAAGCTCGCGTAAGGTTGGGTGACCTTGAACGGAACGGAGGTCAAAGTTCCTTGTGCCGCGTCGCCGGCGGCTTCATAAGTGCCGACCCAATAGCTGCCTTGATGGCCGCTTTTCATGTCGCTGCGGCGGGAGGAAACCGTATCGCCTTGGACCGGCTGTTTATCGAAGGCGTTGCCGGTGGCGGTCCAATCTTTGAGTGTGCCGTCTTCGAAATCCAGATTGAGCGGCTTGCCGTGGCTGTCCACCGGCTTGATTTGCGCGGCGGCGGTAAAAGCAGTGGCGGCCACAGCCAGAACCAGTAAGGCGATGCGAACGATGGATGGTCTATATTTCATTTGTGAACAAGGAATTCTTCAGGCTTCAAAATGCCAAAGATGCAGACGACTGAGCCGTATTGCCATTCAATCCAATTTGCTTGACGGGGCGCAAGACCAAATCCCGGCTTTACTTCGGCAGGGCTTGATCAGCGGCCGCGGTTTTGGCGTCCGGCTTGGGCTGCGCTTTTTGCCATTCGGCTTTGCTCGTCTTCTTGGTTTCGTGAAGAAAGACGAAGGTTCCCTTCTTGTTGCCCACCACGATGTCGGGAAACTTTGTGTTTTGGATGTTGCCGGCCACGACCTGGGTGCCGACGCCGGAGTTATCATCAATTAAATGCGGGATGAAATCGACCCGACCGTTGCCGGTGCGCACCAATTGAAACCAATAGAGCACCGCCGAGGTGTCGGAGTCGGGATCGGGTCCGTTGTGGCCGTGCGCCCAAAAGCGTTTGCCGGTGATGATGTCTTTGAGACCGTCGCCATCCATGTCGATGAGATCGACGGCGTGGAGTTGCGAGAAGACGACGCCGTATGCATCGGGCGCAGGCTTATCCTTGCCGTTCTGCTCGTTGAGGATGATGTGTTTTTTGAAAGCAATTTCACCGTTCTCGCCAACCTGCTCGAACCAGGCGAGTCCGTAACCGTGCGCTGAGAGGGCGGTGACTACATCGTTCTTGCCATCACCGTTGACATCGTAAGCGAACATTTGCGAACTGCCGTGGCCGGGGGCAAACGGGAATGAATGAAATTTCCAGGCGGGGTCGTTGGCGAGCGAGGCGGGCTGTTCCCACCAACCGCCGGCTTCCAGGATATCCACGCGCGCATCGCCATTAGCATCACCCACCCCGAGTCCGTGTGTAAAACGCTGCCAATTGCCTTTCGGTGAAATGGGATGGAATTTCCAGGGCTTGGCGGGATTGCTCCAGTCCGCGGTGGCGTAACCGAAGTAGCCGCCGGAATTACAAACGATGTCGGGCTTGCCGTCGCCGTTCACGTCCGCAAAGGCGGGCGATTCGTTATCAACCACGTCGAAAATCTGGTGGCGTTGCCAGTGACCCTCCCGGCCCTTGGGATTCTCATACCAGGAGGCATCGAGTCCGGGAAAGCCATAAATCAAAATATCCGGCCAGCCGTCCTGGTTGAAATCATAAACGAAACTGAAAAAATTATCGGAGTAGGCGTTGTTGATGCCGAGCGCGCCTTCAAAGCCGGGAATCTTTTCCTCGGTGCCGTCGGTTTTCTTGTGCGTGAAGAATTTATTGGCGGGATAATATTCGTGTCGCTGCTTGTAGTCTGGTCCTTCATACCAGTAAGGACCGGAGATGATATCCATCTTGCCGTCGTGATTGAAGTCACCGAAGTTGGCGCCCTCGCCCCAGAACTGATCGCTCAACTGGATTTTTTTGAAGCTGTGGAGTGTATATTCCGCGGCTGATACAGACGCGATGCCCAGAAGGATGGATGCGGCAACCGGGAGTTTGAACATGCTCTATTTCTGGCAGTTCTCTCCGGCAGGGTCAAGCGGGATGAAATGGAGCGGCGTGTTTCGGCGATGTGCCCGCGTCACCAAAGGCTCCGCCCTCAAGCCGCTGGAATGTATGCGAGCAGATTGGCTGTTTGGTAAAATACATAGCACCGCTATGTAATTGGTGTTCTGCCTGCCGAATGGCGGGTTCTATTTGCTCAGCCTAATGCAGCGGTGCAACTCTCCTGAAGGATGAACTCCTCTGATGTGAAAAAATATTCCCATTGTTTCATTAGCTGGTCTTGCGCTGCGGGGCGAGGGCGTTAGGTTGGAATTGCTTCTTTATTCTACGGGAGGTTCGTGTGTGGGGCGGCAAATTCTGATTCCTTCCGCCGCCCCTTTTGTGCCGAAGGATGAGAGCTTACAGGGGATGGCCCAGGTTCCGGTTAGGAACGCCTGAGGATCTGTAGGCGGCAGCGTTCAAGCTACGAACAGCAATCGCCGGGGTCCGGTGCGGAGGATGTCGGTTCGCTCACCGGGGCGGATTTCCCATTTGGCATCGCGCCTCGCTTGAGCCAAACCATTAAAACACCTATGTCTGAAGGAGATACGCCGGAAATACGCGATGCCTGACCGAGCGTTGCCGGTCGAATCTGAATAAGCTTCTGCCGGGCCTCGGTTCGCAGACTGTGGACGGTGGTATAGTCGAAAGAGTCCGGGATTTGTTTGTCTTCGAGTTGCTTAAACTTGGCGACATCCAACTCCTGACGGTCAATGTAGCCCTCATACTTCATGGTGATTTCAACCTGTTGAACCACTTCCTGCGGAAGATCGGTTCTGCCCCCCGGCAGATCACCATAGGTAACTTTAGGACGGCGGAGAAGTTGAGCCAAGGTTTCCGTGCCGACGCGGGTCTTTTCCAAGCGCGTGGTTTCGGCAGCAATGGCGAGTTGCTTGGTTTGGAGTTGGCGAAAGTTTCGGTCGGGTAAGAGGCCGGCTTGATGCCCGATTTCCGAGAGGCGGAGGTCGGCATTATCTTGGCGCAACAAGAGGCGATATTCGGCGCGGGAGGTAAACATCCGATAAGGCTCAATGGTCCCTTTGGTAACCAAATCGTCAATCAAGACGCCAATATAAGCCTGATCCCGACGCAAGATGATTGGATCACGGCTTTGGACACGCCTTGCCGCGTTGATTCCGGCCATAAGGCCTTGTGCACCAGCTTCTTCATAGCCCGAAGTCCCGTTAATTTGGCCCGCTAGGAAGAGGTTGCGGCAGATCTTGGTCTCCAAGGAAGGATACAACTGCGTTGGAAAGGCAAAATCATACTCCACGGCGTATGCCGGACGCATGATTTCCGCATTTTCGCAGCCAATGATGGTTTGGACCATTCCTACCTGAACCTCGAAAGGGAGACAGGTGGAAAAACCATTCACGTAGATTTCATCAGTTGCAATTCCCTCAGGCTCCAGAAATATCTGTTGGCGCTCCTTCTCGGGGAACTTAACGATCTTGTCCTCAATGGAAGGACAATAACGCGGTCCCACCCCTTCGATGACTCCGGAGTACATCGGAGACTTGTGGATGTTTGCCCGGATGATCTGGGCGGTCGCATCCGTCGTGTAGGTAACATAGCAAGAAAGCTGGCCGTTGATGCGGTCGAGTACAGAACCTGGGGGATACTTGCCGTCCGAATGGCCTACGTCCTTGGGATTCACCCCGGAATGTTCCACGTGGAACAAATCCTCCTTCCAGTAGGTAAAATAGGGAATAGGTTCGTCGCCGCCTTGTGGCTGGGTTTTGGAAAAGTCAATAGATCGGCGCAACAAGCGGGGTGGGGTGCCGGTCTTGAGCCGGCCAAGCTCCAAACCAAGTTCCTGGAGGGAGCCGGAAAGGCTCATGGCGGCAGATTCACCTGCCCGGCCGCCAGATTGTTGGTTTTGGCCGATGTGCATGAGGCCGCGGAGGAACGTTCCGGTTGTGACAATGATGGTGGTGCTGTGGTATTGAACCTCCAAGGTGGTCTCAACGCCATAAACCTGACCATCCTTGTGCAGGAGCTTGGAGGTCTGGCCTTGCTTCACATCCAGATTGGGCTCCCGTTCGCAAACCCATTTAAGGCGGAATTGGTAGGCCTTTTTGTCACATTGAGCCCGGGGTGCCCAGACAGCGGGTCCTTTCTTGGTGTTGAGCATCCGGAATTGAAGCCCGGTCATGTCTGTGGCTTTGCCCATCTCGCCACCGAGGGCATCAATCTCGCGGGCGAGATGTCCTTTGGCCAAGCCGCCGATGGCGGGGTTGCAAGACATTTGTCCAATGGTGTCCGCGTTGATGGTGAGCAGGAGGGTTTGGCAGCCCATGCGGGCGGCCGCCAGTGCCGCCTCGACGCCGGCATGGCCGGCACCGATTACGATCACATCATATTTCCGCGGATAGACGAACATTGCCATATATATACTGGAAGACCGCCTTCAAGTGGAAGCGAGGAATGCTTGCGAAATACCATTCCTGCGCAATCGCTATCCTCTGGATAGCGGGATTATTATATCTCTTTGCGACCAAACTTCCAGACCGCTGGTGAACGGGGCCCCGTTATGAGGGTGCGGCGGCCCAATGCTGGTTGAATGGGCGGCGGTGATGTTTACTGGGCGGCGGCCTGATAGGCAGCCTCGAATGGAGTGCTGCCAGGAATTTTCCGGATCCCGTGATCGGGATTGGCGGCAAGATGTTCGCAGAGTTTGAAAACAGTCTCGAATTCATCATGCGCTCCGATGCCGCTGGCTATCTGGGCGGAGGTCAAGGCATGTCCTTTCTTTTCGCCTAAATAGTTCAGGACCTTATGCTGCAAATCAATCACGGCAGCGGCGGCTTTCTTGCCGGCTTCGACACCAGGCTGGTGGTAAGCATTGATGTTGATCAAGGAGGCGTAAAGGCCAACGGCCCGCTCGAAAAGAGCAATGAGGATGCCAACGGAAGCAGGAGTGACTTGCTTTATCGTTAACGTTATCGATTCCCGGTTGTTTTCATACAAAGCTTGGCGGGTTCCGAGGAAAAAGCCTTCGAGATAGTCTCCAGAGGTTACTCCGGGATCCACGGCAATGGACTTTCCATTCCGATCCCGCAGAACCTCGATGAAGGTCACGAAGAAGTTGAGGATTCCTTCCCGGAGCTGCTGCACATACGAGTGTTGGTCCGTGGAACCTTTGTTCCCGAAAACGGCAATTCCTTGGTTTACCACGTTACCGTTGAGGTCCTTTTCTTTGCCGAGCGATTCCATGATGAGTTGCTGACAATACTTGGAAAAGAGCTCCAAACGATCCTTATAGGGCAAAATAACCATGTTTTTGGTTCCTTTACCGTTACCGATGTAGTGCCACATCAGGGCCAGTTGAGCCGCAGGATTAACCCTGACATTCGTTTGGCGGGTGACATCGTCGCATGCTTTGGCTCCGGCGAGGAGCGCGTCGATGTCAAACCCTTGGAGGGCAGCCGGTAACAGACCGACAGCGGAAAGCTCACTGGTGCGGCCGCCAATCCAATCCCACATGGGAAAGCGTGTGATCCAACCATTCTTAACGGCGTAATTGTCCAACTCGCTTAATTGGCCGGTAACGGCAACCGCATGCTTGCTGAAGTTGAGACCGGCGCGTTCATAAGCAGCTTTGGCTTCAAGCATGCCATTCCGGGTTTCCTTGGTGCCGCCAGATTTCGAGATAACGATGGAAATCGTTTGGCCGAGTTCATCCCCAATGGCGGCGAGCACCTTGTCCATGCCGTCGGGATCGGTGTTGTCGAAGAAAAAGATCGCCGCCTTATCAGTTCCGGGATTTCCCAGGGCGTCGGCCACAAACTGCGGGCCGAGGGCGGAACCGCCGATGCCGATGACGAGCAGGTTTTTGAATGGGCCTTTCTCGCCGTGAATGGTTCCGTTATGGACCTGCGCGGCGAAATCCTTGATGGCCGCAATCGTGTCTTTGATTTCCTTGGCAATGGTTTGCGTGGGGGCGAGGCTGGGATTGCGGAGCCAATAGTGGCCGACCATGCGTTTCTCGTCGGGGTTTGCGATGCCGCCTTTCTCCAACTCCGCCATCGCGATCAGAGCTTTTTGAATGGGCGTGCTCATCAAAGCCAGGTAATCGTCGGCGAAATTCATCCGGCTTATATCGATGGCGAGATCGAGCATGGGAATTTCGGTGTAGTATTTTTGGAAACGAGGCCAGAGTTCGCTTTTTGAGAGGGTCGTCATAAAGTCAGGCGTTTAGTTTAGCGCAAAGTGCTGTCCAAACAAAGGATTTACTGGAGGGTGATGGGGAACATCCGATTGACTCGGTGTTGGCCGGAAATCACCTACTTGCGGATTGAAAGGGCAGGGCTTAACTACATTACCATGCAACGAGGAGCCCTTTCCCCGGTAAGATAGCCATGGAAATCAGCACTATAGGGCGGCCGCGGAACGTCGGTTGGGCGCGTGCCGCGGCGCTCATCTACGGTGATTGGGGGACGAGCAAAGCGTATGTCATCGGACTGGCGCTCTTTTCCATTGGCTTTTCTGCGCTGCCGCATTTGCTGGCGGTGTGTGCCGTCACCGGGTTGGTGGGCGTCAATTACATCTGGATCTGCAAACACTTTCCTTCCGGCGGCGGCGTTTACACGGCGGCCGGATTGCACTCCCGACGGTTGGCGATGATTGGCGGCTTGCTGCTGCTGGCCGACTACATCGTAACCGCTTCGCTGAGCTGTTTGGATGCCTTCCATTATATCGGTTTTGATCAGGCCGATGCGAAGAAGTGGGCCATCACGGCAATCTTTGCCATCGGCGCGGCAAATTTTGTGGGACCAAAACATTCCGGAGGGATCGCGGTCTGGCTGGCCATTCCCACGGTGGTTACGGTTATAGTTTTGATTCTGAGCGGGGTGCCCCATTTGGATAGCTTCCACGCCGTCCCGCCGAGAGGTAGTCTGGTCCATAACTGGATCGCTTTCACGGGCATGATCCTCGCCTTATCCGGTGTGGAGGCGGCGGCGAGCAGCACGGGGGTGCTGGAGTTGGATCCGGATGCCACGCCGGAACGGCCTTCTGTTTACCGGACCGCCCGGCGCGCCATCCTGGTCGTGATGATCGAGGTAGTGTTGGGCACCGCCTTGCTCGGCGTCGTGGCCATGTGTCTGCCGGCGGAGGCGGTGAAACATGAAAATGATCTGCTGCGTTACATGGGGGAGATTTTTGTCAGCCCGGAGTTTGGCGTCGTGGTGGGGTGGGTCTTCAGCGTGTTGCTGCTCTCCGCGGTGAACACGGCCATCACCGGCATGATTTCCCTGCTCTACGTGATGGCGCGGGACCACGAGATTCCAAAGCCCTTTGCCGAACTCAACAGCTTCGGCGTGCCGTGGGTTTCGCTTCTGCTGGCGACCATCCTGCCGGTCCTCGTGCTGAACGTGGATGATTCCGTGACCGGCCTGGCATCGCTTTACGCCATCGGGGTGGTGGGGGCGATCGTCATCAACATCGGTTCGTGCGCTTTTGCCCGGAACCTTCCAATGCCCCGCTACGAACGAGTGACGATGGCGGTTAC
>JAQGOT010000168.1 GCA_028293465.1 Pedosphaera sp.
TGCCGCAAGGTCATCCAGTTATCGAATGTCGCAATAAGTTGCCTTTATCCGAGGCCATGTTATGTTTACTGCATCCAATCCCTAACAACGCTATCAACGCGAGTGCCATATTCATACGTGAAAAACAGACCTTCCGGTTTCTGAACACTGCCGGTCATTGGGCGTGTGATTTCAAGGAGGCCCGAGTCTTTGAGCAGGTGTGGGAGGCGGTTGATACGTGCGCCAAGCAACATGTTCACAGAGCGGAAATTGTGCTGCGGTGCGGCCGCGAGTGCCACGACGTGGTGATTGATGTAGCGTGAGGTTGCTTTTCACTCTGCACCCATGGTGTCAGGCGACCTGCATACCGCCTGCTCTTGCATCCTGGATTATTTGGAGCATCAATTCGCGGAAGGAGGGTGCAAGCTCTGCGACAACACGGATACGCGAACGCAGGAGAACGTCCTCGTGGTCAATGCGCACAACCGGACAGTCGCCGCCATTACGTTGGCGTTTGGTATCAAAGCAAACCGGGTCGTAACAAACGTCAGGCCCCTTGCCGAACTGAACAAGACCTGCCTTCAGCAGCACCTCAGCCAAGCCTTGGTCGCGAAAATTTCACCAGCCAATTCATCCCAACCGTGCCCCTCCAGATTGGGGAACAAACACAGACGGCGCAAATCGACCTCCGGCCAGCGAAACGACAAGATTAACTGCTCATAGAGGCGGGGTAACCGTGCCGGCAGCCGAGAGTGGAGCAAGTCGAGAAATGCGGCTGCCGAGGGAACCGGCACTGCGGCAACTCCTCCGAGAAGGTGAAAGCTCCCTGCAAACTGCTGGATCAATTCGGTATCGGCAATCATGGCTTTGTCGCGGTGAGCGTGAACGTGGGAATGACGAACAGGAAATTGGGGCGGCTGCGGATCAAGTTCAGCATTTTGTGCTCCTGAAGGATTTGGGCGTACTCGCCGGTGTGGCGGATGTCGATGATCGCGAGGCGTCCACCAGGTTTAAGCACGCGAACTATTTCACGAAGGGCGGTGGCCCTTTCGGCGCGGTCGTAAATGTTATGCAAGGCCCAACTCGACAACACCACGTCGAACGTGTTGTCGGCAAAGGGCAGTTCGCGCGCGTCGCCATTCCGCAATTCCACGCGGTCGGTTACGTCTTCGGCTTCCACATTGCGCCAGGTGGCCTCGGGCGAGTTGCCGGCTTGATCTTCCTGCTGCCAGAGGTCGATGCCGATGGCGGAGCCGCGGCGCAATCGTTTGGCAGCGCCGATGAGCATCAAGCCGTGCCCGCAACCGACGTCCAGCACCCATTCGTCGCCGCGCCAAGGGATGGCGTTGAGAACCTTGTCGCGTAAACGGAGCTTGGCAACCTTGCTACCCCAAACCATCACCGCGCCTTGCACCAGGAACGCCAAGCCCATGGTAAGGAGCGGGCGGACGAGGGAGCGGGTCCCAGGCAGCCATCCGTTGTGCGAAGTCAACCACGCGCAGGAGGCAAACAGCAGGCCGCCGATCCCAATCAGGAAAAATCGGAGCACGACCTTGGGGGCATCGATGCCGTAGTTTGGTTTGCGGTTCGTGGGTGCCATCCGCGGGTATTGTAGCGAGACAGATGGCAGCGAACAAGCCTTGGAGAATGCCTTACGCCTCTCCGTCTAAAGACGGGACTCCGCACCTTACCGCCGCGAGGTCCTCGGTTCGGAGTCCCGTCTTTAGACGGTTGGGTGCATAGGCAAACCCAAAGGTGAAGCTCGGCATCCAGCACGGTGCCAGCCTTACCTCAATCGCCAGGATCGAGCGGGGCGCGGAGGCCGAATTTTTTGGCGAGGGCGAGGGCGGTGGTGAGGCTTTTCACGCCGGTGGTGCAGGTGGGGTGGGACAACGAGGCGGCGGCGGCGCAGACGCCGGTCAAAAGACATTTCGACAAATCCCAACCTTCATGGATCCCCAGCAAGCAACCAGCGCAAAAGGCGTCCCCTGCCCCGGCGGTGCCGGCGATGTAGCCGGCGGGGAGTTTCAGGGAGGATTGCCAGATGTCGTCGCCCCGGCGGGTGCGGGCGAAGCCGCCTTCGGGGAAATGGATGATGACAATTTCGCGGACACCCTTTTGCAGGAGCGCGCCGGCGGCATGGCGCAACGCCACGGTGTCGAGACGGCCGTCGGCCTGGCGGATTTTGAAGCCGGTGGTTTTGCCAGCCTCGATTTCGTTCAGGATGCAATAATCGACGTGCTTGAGGGCGGGACCAACAATCTTGGCGAAGCGGTCGCTGTCCTCGCTGACGACATCGACGCTGGTTTTCAGGCCGGCGGCCTGAGCGGCGGCCAGGAGTCTGGCGGCTTTGGTGCCGAACTCGGCATCCGGCTCATCCAAGGCATCGAGCAGGAGCAGGTAGCCGAGGTGGAAGATGCGGGCCGTGGATTTGCGGAAATTCAGATCCTCGCCGCGCCAGAGGACGTTGGCGCCGCGGGCGTGGAAAAAGGTGCGGTGACCACCGTCCTGCTCGGTCATGACATCGGTGTAGGAGGTGGGGGCCTTGGGGGTGACAGTGAGGTGGCGGGTGTTTATCTTATGACGGCGGCAATCGGCGAGGATGTGCTTGCCGAGGGCGTCGTTGCCGACGAGGCCGGCGGCGAACAGGGGAAAACGGGCGCCCAGCAGGGCGAGGTCGAGCAGGACGTTATAGGGAGCGCCGCCGCTGCCCTGGGACTGGGTGCGGATATTGGCCAGTTGCTCCGGCTGCGGATAGACGTCGATGATCTTGACCTGGTCAATGATCCAGTTGCCGCCGGCCAGGATGCCGGAGCGGGTTTGGGAGGGCTGCTTTTTCATGATGGCCGTAAATTCCTTTGAGCGCACTCCCAGTCCAGTACATAATGTACTGTAGTTGAAGGCACCCAAACGTCGCAAATGGTACCGCTGTTAGTAATGAAAATAACCGGGTCAATGGCAAGTGATTTCTCTGGAAGCCACCTCATAAATACCCATGGCCGCGTAAAGAACCGAGAGATGCGGACTGAGGAAGAGGCAGGCCGGAAAGGGTCAGGTTGGGAACGGCCGATCTTTGGGCTGGCTGCTTCGTTGTTCGTCGGTCACAGCCCCTTTTGGGGATGCTCCCTCCTCACGCCTTGCAGCCAGCCCAAATCTCTGGCCGCGCCATCCACGGCTATTTATGAGATGGCTTCTAGCAAGGCCGCCGTGAGCCGTCAAAGGTGCCGGGTCTGCCGGGAGGCCGGAAGGCCGGCATGGGGCGCGGCAAGAAATACTTTTCAACGTTCCGGGTTCCATGTAATGATTACCCATGCCAGAGCCTGCTCAAAAGGGTGAGACTATCTTTCGAGGCATTCCCGTTTCGGCGGGGGTTTGTCGCGGGAAGATTCTTGTACTCGGCAAGTCGCAGACGGCCGTCCCCCGGCGGGAAGTGGCCGAAGCGGCGATGGCGGAGGAGATCAGCCGTCTCGAAAAGGCCCTGATCCTGACCCGGCAGCAGATCCTCGAAGTTCAACGCAAGGTCAGCACCGGCATGGGGGCGGAGGAAGGCGGAATTTTTGACGCCCATTTGTTGGTCCTGGAGGATCGCACGCTGCTCGACGAAGTCATCCGCAACATCCAGGAGGCGAATGTCAACGCCGAATATGCCTTCCACGTCGTGGCGGAGAAGTACGCTTCCACGTTGGCGGCGATTGAAGATGATTATTTGCGCGAGCGCGCCACGGACATGCGGGATGTCACGGCCCGCATCCTGAATAATTTGATGGGACGGCAGGAGGAAGTGGATCTCAAGAAGTTGACGGAGCCGTGCATCATCATCTCGTATGATCTGACCCCTTCCACCACGGCGCAACTGGATCGCAAGACCGTGCTGGGATTTGCCACGGACATTGGCGGGCGGACTTCGCACACGGCGATCATGGCGCGGTCATTGCGCATCCCGGCGGTGGTGGGCCTCAAGGGGGCGAGCAACCAACTGGAGACGGGTCAGAATGCCTTGCTGGATGGTTATAACGGGGTGGTTATCATCAACCCGACCGACCAGACGCTGTTCGAGTACGGCCAGATCATCCGCAAACAGGTTTCGCTGGAGGAAAAGCTGCGGGACATCCAGGCCAAGCCGGCGATCACGCTGGATGGCCATCGCGTGATTCTCTCCGCCAACGTGGAACAGGCCACGGACGCCGAGGAGGTGCGGGCCAACGGCGCCGAAGGCGTCGGGCTCTTTCGCACGGAGTTCCTGTTCATCAACCGGGAGGTAACGCCCACGGAGGAAGAGCAATACCGGGCGTATCGCCAGGTGGTGGCGGCTTTGAATCCGGAGCCGGTGGTCATCCGCACACTGGATCTGGGCGGTGACAAGTTTCTTTCCCATTTGCAGGTGCCGACGGAGATGAACCCGTTTCTCGGCTGGCGCGCGATCCGGTATTGCCTCCAGGAAAAGGTGGTTTTTCGCACGCAACTGCGGGCCATTTTGCGCGCGAGCGCGGACGGCAACGTGAAGATGATGTACCCGATGATTTCCGGCCTGGAGGAATTGAATCAGGCCAACGCCGTGCTGGAAACCTGCAAGGTGGAGTTACGCGCCGAGAAGGTGCCGTTCAACGAGAACATGGAAGTCGGGGCGATGATTGAAATTCCCTCGGCGGTGCTCGTGGCGAACAGCCTGGCCAAGCGTCTGAAATTTTTCAGCCTGGGGACGAACGATTTGATCCAGTACACCCTGGCGGTGGACCGGATGAACGAAAAAGTGGCGCATTTGTATGAACCGACGCACCCGGCGATCGTGCGTTTGATCAAGGCCACGGTGGATGCGGCCCGGAAAGCGGGAATCTGGGTGGGGGTCTGCGGCGAGATGGCGGGCGATCCGGTGCTCACGCCGCTGCTGCTCGGGTTGGGCGTGGATGAATTGAGCGCGGCGCCGCCATTGGTGCCCTCGATCAAATTTTTGATCCGACGGCTCAAGATGAGCGAAGCCAAGGTGTTGGCGGAGTTCGCCCTGAATTGCGAGTCCGCGCCGGAAATTCTGGCGCGCTGCCAGGAGTTCACACGGGAAATCGCGCCGAGCCTTTTTGAGGGCAAACTTTAGCCGCGCCAACGGGAAAGCGACGGTGCGGGAGTTGGGCGGTTGACTCACCCGGGGAACATTTGACAGGATTTCACAAACCAGAATCGAAATAATTTATGAAGGTAATCATTTTGGCCGCAGGCTATGCCACGCGGCTTTATCCACTGACGCTCACCCAGCCCAAGCCGCTGCTGCCGGTGGCGGGCAAGCCGATGATCGATCATGTGCTGGACAATCTCGCCGGGGTGCCAGACATCGATCGCGTGTATGTCGTCACCAACGCCAAGTTCGCGACTCATTTTCAAAAATGGGCGGACGCCTACCGCGCCAGCAAGACGAAGCTGGAGTTCACCATCGTCAATGACGGGTCCACGGATGACACGAACAAGCTCGGCGCGATTGGTGATTTGCACCTGGTGCTCACGCGCGAAAAAGTGGAGGACGATGTGATCGTGGTGGCGGGGGACAATCTGTTCAGCGAGCCGCTGGATGGATTTGCGAAGTTCTGCCGGGGCAAGAATGCTCCCGCCCTGGCGGTGTATGACGTGGGCAACCTGGAGGAAGTGAAGAAGTACAATTCCATTTCCGTGGATCGCGACGGCCGGATTACTTTCTTTGAGGAAAAGCCGAAGAACCCCTCCAGCACGCTCACGGGCATTGCGCTTTATTATTATCCGAGAACCGTGATCCCGCTCATCCACCAATACATCGCCGAGGGCAACAATCCCGATCAACCGGGGCGGCTGGTGCAATGGCTTTATCCGCGCGTGCCGGTTTACACGTGGAAGGTGCCGGGCATCTGGTTTGATATCGGCTCCAAAGAAACGCTGGAAGAGGCCAACCGTATTTTCGCGCAAGTGTAAGTTCGGGTGCCTTACGCAAACGTGGGCCACTGTTTCCGCAACTGATAAACGGCGAGTTCCTTGCCTTTGGCTTCGACTTCGACCCAGGGGACGCGCAGCAAGGCCGTGGGGACGCTGGTGATCAGGTCGCTGTGGCGCAGATCGCCAAAGAATTCCAGGCCATTGGAGAGGTGGGCGAGCTGCCACTTGGGATCGGGCCAGGTGGTTTTTGATTCCCGCACCATCTCAGCGATGCTGGGGTGCTCGTAGGTGTCCAGCTTCTCTTTCACCACATGGTGGTGGGGATCAAACACCATCGGCACACCGGCGCGGCGGCAGATTTCAAGAATCTGCGTGGCGGAATAGGCGCGTTCGTCATTTTCCAAAACCAGGCGGGTGTGGATGCCGGCCGGCAAATCTTTGATGACCGAGACCAGTTCATCCGCGCGTCCGCTTTTGCCGCCGTGAACAATCAATGCTGACCAGGGCGAGCGCGGCAACCCGAGCAGATCGAACACCAAGGCATGCCGTTCGAGAATACCGATGCTCTGCTTGACCACCTGCGGCGAGACAGAATTCAAAACCACAAACTGGTCTGGATGCATCAACACGCGGATGCCGAGTCGTTCAGCTTCGCGGCCGAAAGGGGCGAGTTTCGGAGCCATTTCTTGCAGGACCTTTTGGCCGATCGTGTGCTCGTTCAGCCGGAAGGGTTCGCAGGGCATGCGGTAGAGCTGAATTTTTCGGGCTGCGCAAAAAGTGAGCGCGCCAAGGAGCCGTTCCAGGTTGTCCGCATACAATGCCCGCAAGGTCGGCGCTTGTTCGTGCGGCGCCATCCTCAGGAAGAAAGCGCGGGTGATGGTGCGGAAGCGGACCTCCGGTCCCACCGTCATGCAAACCAATCCCAGCCGGGGCCGATCCTGATTTTTCTTTGGCGCGGGTTTGGAGTTCACATCGATTGGTTCATTTTCCCCGCGAGGCGGGTGGTCAACCGCGTCGGCAGCGCCTTGGCGATGTTCGCCCCGAGCTTGTTCATGAAACCCGAGACAATGACGGGCTTGCCCTTCATCAAGGCGTGATAGCCATCGCGGGCCACCTCGTCGGCGTTCATAAAGAGACCGTGTTTGCGGGTCAGGCCGGCCCGGGCATGGAATTGCGAGTGAGTCAGCCCCGGGCAGAGGACGGTCACGGTCACGCCAGTTCCAGCCACCTCGTCGGCCAACGCGCAGGAGAAAGAATAGACGAACGCCTTGCTCGCGTAATACAGGCTCATGAAAGGTCCGGGCTGGAAGGCGGCGATGGAGGCGACGTTCAGAATGCGGCCTTCCCTCCGGGCGAGCATCGGGGTCAGGAATAAGCGCGTGAGCTCCACGAGGGCCGTCATATTCACCTGAATGAGGTCGAGTTCTCCTTGGAGGGCCAGCTCGGCGAACGCGCCCTTGAAACCAAAACCGGCGTTGTTGACGAGTATGGAAATGGGGAATTGCTCGCGCTCCAATTCATTAAAAATCTCTTTGGCCGCGCCCGGCACGGCCAAGTCCTTGGTCAACACCTTGACAGTCACACCATGGCGCGCGCGCAATTCGTCGGCGACCTGCTGCAAGCGTGGCTGGTCCCGGGCAAGAATCGCCAGGTTATAGCCGTCCGCCGCGAACAGTTTGGCGAATTCATAACCGATCCCCTGCGAAGCGCCCGTGATCAAAGCCCATTTTTTCATCGCAAATAGTGTAGCACAAGGCGACGGGTGCGCAGTTACTGTTTTGTCCGGCTCAGCGCCAGCGCCCGTTCTCCCACCATCTCCATGAGCATGCGGGCATTGATGGGCGCGCGGGTGTTGAGATCGTTATTGAAGAAGGCGAACACCGTTTGGTCCGGGTGCGCGCCGATGTGCGCGGCCCACGGTTCCAGCTCGGAGCGGGTATAATCGTGCGCCGCCCCGCCCGCCAACCCGTGAAAGCGAAGATAAATAAAATCCGCCGTCACGGTGAGGTTTATCGGCATGCCGCCGGAGCTGAGCGAGACGTGAGCGACGGCGTGCCTCCGCAGGAGCTGAAAGATGTCATCATCGAGCCAGGAAGGATGCCGGAATTCCAAGGCGTAAGCATAACCGCGCGGCAGTCGTTTGAGAAAATTCTCCAACCGCGCGGGATCCTTCCTCAGCAACCATGGCAATTGCCAGAGAATGGGACCCGTCTGCCGCTTGAGCGGCTGGAGGCGTTCGAAGAACTTGTCCAGCGCGCCGTCGATGTTGGCGAGCTTCTTCATGTGGGTAATGAACCGGCTGCCTTTGATGGCATAGAGGAACCCCGGAGGCGCTTTCTCGCGCCAGCCCTGAACGGTGGCCGGCAGCGGCAGGCGATAGAAAGTCAGGTTGATTTCGACGGTGGGAAATTGCGTGGCATAAAACTCGAACTGCCTGCGCTTGGGAACCTCCGCCGGATAAAAGGTTTTGTCCCAGCCTTTGTAGGACCAGCCACTCGTCCCGATGTAAACCGGCTTCATGAGACACCTTCCTCGAATGCTTGCGCACCTGGGGCCCGGGCGGCGATTGGAGGCCGCGAATGACGCACCGCAACTCCAAGTCAGGTCGGCACCACGGTGGCGATGTCCTTGAGAATGGGTTGTTGCCAGTTTCGGAGCGGAAGGATCGTAAGGCCCGCGTGGCGACTGACCACGCCAACCTCGGTTTGGAACGGCGTAACTCCACGCACCCAGATGCCGAGGTTTTCCCCGAAGGCGGTGGGACTGATACCACGCCGGGCACCGATGTAACCTTTGGCGCGGTTCGCGTTCACGACGTGGAACCCGTTCTTTTCAACGGCTGCCAGGGCGGCATTCCAGACCGGGTCAAAGCCGGCGTTATAAACGTGTAACGGCCCCCAGCCTTCCATCCCGGCCACGGATTTCTGGGTGGAACAACCAGCGACCATCAGGAGCCAGACCAGCGCAGGGAGAAAGCATATCCGTTTCATATTGAAATGTGAGCGAGTCCCGATGCAGCAACTCAACTACGCGCACACTACCATCTTCACCTCCTTTTGCCATTGGGTGTTCACCCGCTCGGGCTCTTCATTCGGGTCCCGTCATGAACAGTGGCAACCAGCAACCCAATGGCACGGACCGGCTTTGCTTTTTCAGTGTTCGACCAGGCGATAAAAGCGCGGCGGATAATTGGTGCGATTGGGATCACTCGCCCACACCGAGCCATTCGTGCAAGTGAGGGCATTGGTGAGCGTGGTCCAATTGGTGAGATTCGTACTCGCCTGGAGTTCAAACCCAGCCAGGTCGCTTGGCAACATCAGGCCGCCGTCGGCGTCCCGGGAACTCAGCAGCAGGCTGCCATCCAATTGCAGCACGGGTGCGCTGAGGCGTTGGGGCACTTGGACCAGCAAGGTTGCGTTGCTGCTTACCACGCTGCCAAGCCCGTCGATAACCTTGACTGTGTAAACGCCGGAGTCCCGACGCGTGACGTGCGGCAGAGTCAAAAACCGGTCCGTTGCGCCGGGCACATTGGTCCCGAATTTCAACCATTGATAAGTCAAAAATTGCGAGCCCGAAGCGATGGTTTCGAAAGTGACGTTCGAACCCATCCAAGTGGATTTGCTGGAGGGTTGCAGGAGGATGGTGGGTGGCGTGGGCGTGAAGACGACCTGATCCACCCAACCGGCGTCCAAACCGTCGCTGACGCTGGCGTCCTTGGCATAAATCCAATTCAACTGGTGTGAACCGGAGGGGATGACGAACGTTTGCTGCTGCCAATCCACTTCGCCGGAGAGGTTGGCCAGCGGAAACGTGTTGGTGCCGTTCATGAAAAACCTCAGGAAATCAAACCCCTCCTCCGAGGAAACTTTCCACCAGAAGGTGAGCGTGCCCGGCCCGACCACGGTGGTTTGCAACGAGGATTGCTGGTTGTTGGTGATGGGGCCGCTTTGCGCCGCCACGCTGCCATCGTGAGTCACCTGGTTTTCGGCAAACCAGGCGGTGTTGGAAATGCCGGTGATATACTTCAGGTTGCCGCCACTCAAAGCCGCGTCCAAATTGGTGGAGAAAGCAATGGTCAATCTGGCGAGCGCGCTGGTAGCCGTGCCCAGGGCATTGCTGGCAAGCATACGGTAGGCACCCGTGTCCTTGCCCTGGGCGTTGGTGATCGCGAGGGAAACGTTCGTGGCGCCGGGCAGGTTCTGGCCGTTGAGCTGCCACTGGTAGCTGAGCGGTTTCCTGCCCACGGCGCGGGCATCCAACTGCACCGCCATGCCATTGGTTATGGTCCGGCTCGCCGGCTGGATCGTCATCACGGGCGAGCCGTTGCCCACCAAGCCCACAAAAAACGAGGACTGGCTTCCGCCAGCCGCGATGGCGAAATAATTCGAAACGCCCACGGGCGGATCGCTCCTTTCGATTCCCAACGTACGGACAAGACCATCGGCTTGCAACGCCACGCTGCCAAAGGGAGCGGCGGCAATGGCGACCACATTGGACAAGCCGAAGGGTATGTTCGTTTGGGAACTGTTGCCCCAGATCTTGACGGTGCCATCAGACTTCAACGCCACACTGTGAGCGCTGCCGGCGGCAATGGCGATGACGTTGGACAACCCTGCCGGAATGTTGGTTTGACCAGAACCGCCGCTGCCCCAAGCAGCCACGTTGCCGTCTGACTTCAATGCGAGAGCATGAGAACTGCCCGCCGCGATTGCGATGACGTTCGACAGGCCGTCAGGAACCCTGGTTTGACCGAAACTAGCGCTGCCCCAAGCGGTGACGGTGCCATTGGTTTTCAGGGCGAGGGCAAAGGTTCCCCCCATGGAAATGGCGGTTACATTCGATAATCCAGTTGGCAGATTGGTTTGCAATGAGGAGTCAATGCCGCCCCACGCCACCACGGTTCCATTGGAACGCAAAACCATGCTCGCATTGCCGCCTGCGGCGATCGCGATCACGTTGGACGCACTTGCGGGCACGTTCGTGACATTATTAAGACTACCGCCGAAAGGGTTGCTCAACCAAGTGACCATTTTTCCGTCGGCTCCCAGGCCGAGGATATGGCTGTTGCCGGCGGCCACGGCGACCAAGTTGGTCAGCCCGGTCGGCACGTTGGTGGGATTGATGGTAAATCCATTGCCCCAGACGGCGGTTTGCAGCACCGACAAGAGCGCCTTGGCGCTGATCGCTTCACCGAACGCATTTCCGACCACGCAATTATAGAAGCCGGTTTGACCATAGCCGAGCGCCGTCAGCGTCACCACGCTGTTGGTAGCGCCGGGAATGTCATTGCCATTGAGACGCCATTGATAGGTCAGCGGCAACGAACCCCGGGCAGTGACCGAGAAGGTGGTAGAACCGCCGACAATAGCAGTCCGGGCGGTGGGCTGGGTGAGAAAATAGGGCGCGGCGTTGGTGACGGTGACCTGGATGCCGATGCTCGGAGCCGTGCCGTAGGCGTTGGAGACGCGTGGCAGATAAGTGCCGGAGACGGTTGGCTGGGCGTTGAACAGGAACAGCTTATTGTTCGTGGCGCCGGGGATATCCGTACCGTCCAGTTGCCATTGAATGCTCAACGGTGGAGTGCCTTCGGGCGTGACGGAGAGGGTGAGGTCGGTTCCAGCGCGCACCTTGATGGGCCCCAAGGTTTGATCATCGATGATCGGCGGGCCGATGACGGTCAGAACCGCGCTGGTGGAAATGACGGAGCCGAAGGAGTTGCTGACCAACACGGCGTAGGGTCCTGAACCGCTGAAGGGCACGTGGGAGAGGGTGAGGCTGGAGGTGGTGTTACCGCTGCTGTAGTCGGTGTCAACAGCCGCGCCATAGTAGAGCCATTGGTAGCTCAATGGTCCCTGGCCGGCGGCCGTCACGGAGAGCGAGACGTTGGAACTCCAGGGAACGTTCAAGCTCGCGGGAGCTTGGAGGATTTGGACAGGGCCGGCGGACACAATGGCGAGGTTTTGGTTTCCGCCGGCGGCAATGGCCGTCACGTTGGTGAGGCCGGGAGGAATATTGGTCTGGCCAAAACTGCCATCGCCCCAGGCGACGACGCTGCCATCGGCTTTCAGGGCGAGGCTGTGGCTCTGGCCGGCGGCAATGGCAACCACGTTGCTCAAGCTCGCGGGGACGGCGGCTTGGCCATGAGTATTATCGCCCCAGGCGAAGACAATGCCGTCCTCGCGGAGGGCGAGGTTGTGGGTTTGACCGGCAGAGATGGCGATGACGTCGGTGAGGCCCGGGGGCACGTTCGTCTGGCCGTAAGTGTTGTCGCCCCAGGCCGTGATGGTGCCATCCGCCTTGAGCGCGAGGTCATGGAACGAACCGGCGGAGATGGCGGTGACGCCCGACAACCCGGCCGGCACAGAGGCGGTTACCACCGCGCCGCCGCCGTAACTTCCCCACTCTCCCCACTCCACCACGGTGCCATCGGCTTTCAGCGCGAGGTTGTGATTGCCAATCGGTCCGCCGGCGGAGATGGCGGTGACGCCGGACAAGCCGACGGGAACGTTTGTTTGACCGTAGGAATTATTGCTTCCCCAAGCAACGACGGTGCCGTCGCTTTTCAACGCCAAGACGTGAGATTCACCTGCGGCGATGGCCTTTATTTTGAGAAGGCCGGGTGGAATGACTGGCGAACCCTGTCCCCAGGTAAACAACGAGCCGTCCGTCTTGAGAGCCATGCTGAAATAATAGCTGGCCGCGACGGCTTTCACGCTGTTCACGCCTTGCGGGAGGCTGGTCTGCCCAAGAGAATTGTCGCCCCACGCGGCCACCAGACCGCCGGCGCGGCTGGGAGCGGTTGAGCCGAGCAGAACGAGGAGGGCTGCGAGTTGAAAAGAACCGACCGTTTTGAGGAGATGAGTGTTCATAGATTTCCTGCTGAATGGAACCAACCTGTGCACCTCCTCGTTTTACGCGCGTTGACCGCAGGCGCAAATGGGCGTTCAAAGGCACACCCTGTGCGTCTGCGGGCACACGGGTATGGGTTGCAGTCAATGGGAACGAAGGATCGGGATTGAGTTGGTTGAAGGCGCTGAACCTCTTCGGCAGTAGTGCGAGGACCTAATGGAGGAGGAAGCCTCGATCATTGGACCGGGGCGGGTTGGGAAGGGTGGTTTTCCTGCTCGGTGGGGTTCGCCTTAACGGTTCAGCACCTGATAAATCGCCCTGCCGCAATCCACTCGCAATTGGCGCGGCACCAAGGACAAAATAGCATGATAACATTGACCGACACCTTCACGTCAACTCCCTCGCAACAGCCAGCTTTGACCATTTCCGGAGCCAGGACCGGAGGGGCGGTGCTTTTCCTTCACGAAGAACCCGCTCATGCTATTTGCGGAGGCGGAAGAATTTCTGCGATGTCGTCATGTCCGCGTTGGTGTAGGCGTTTCCGCTTACCGGAACATCTGTGAACGGCCCTGTTGGTGCAGGCGCCCATTGCAGCGTCGCGTTACCCGCCCAATTCAGGATCAGGCCCGCCTGCGAGATAGTTGGCCAAAGCATGCCTGCTGTGGGGGTGAGCGCCAGGCCGTGGTAATTACCGGACGCGACACTGAGCGCATTTGTTAAAGTTGCCGGCACATTGGTCTGTCCGTACGAGTTATCGCCCCAACTCACAACCGTGCCGTTGGCAAGAAGCGCGAAAGTGTCGAAATCGCCGGCAGCGATGGCGACAACATTGGAAAGGCCGGAAGGAACGTTGGTTTGACCGAACGAATTGTCACCCCAAACGACGACGGTTTTATTGGTCAACAAAGCAATGCTATGCAGATAGCCGCCGGCAATGGCAACGACATTGGACAGGTTGGCTGGTGGCGACGCCTGTCCGTAGGTGTTGTATCCCCAACCCGCGACAGTGCCGTTAGTGCGGAGGGCCAGACAGTGTTGGCGTCCAGCAGCAATGGCGGTGACACCGGAAAGACCCTGTGGAACATTGGCTTGGCCAAAGGCATTGTTACCCCACGCGGTGACCAGACCGCCACTCGATAAGGAGAGACTATGGGAATCCCCGGCGGCCACCGCGAGCACCGCGTTAGTAGCGGCGGCGGGAATATTACATTGCCCCGAGTCGTTGCGTCCCCAGGCAGCCAGTGAACCGCTGGCGGTGACGGCAAGACAGTGGTCCGCGCCAGGAGCAATCGCGACAAAGGGCAGAGCATTTGTCGGCACATTCGTCTGCCCGTTGCCATTGTAACCCCAGGCGAGCAGGGTCCCGTCATGGTGAAGCGCGAGAGTGTGGTAGTCACCACCGGCGACTGCAACGATGTCCGCCTGATTGGGCGGGATGTTCAGTTGGCCGCCGGAATTATCGCCCCATTCGACAACGGTGGAGATCGGCCCCAAAACGCTCACGCGGCCCGTTGAGGAAATGCTGCCGTAAGAGTTGGTGATTGTGACGCTGTAATAACCTGACTGCGATGGCTGAATGTTGGTAATCGACAGGGTGGAATTTGAGCCGGCAATAGGTCGGCCGTTCAGGCGCCAAGAATAAACCAAGGCGGGGCTGCCGAGCACGTTGGCGGAGAGGGACACATTGTCGCCGGCATCAACAACCTGATTAGTCAAACGCCCCACGAAGGTCGGGGTCTGGTAAACCGTCAACTGCGCGACGCTGCTTGAAGTGGTTCCGGCTATGTTGGACGCGATCAACAAATATGGTCCGCTGTCGCTGAAGGCGAGATTCGTGAGGGCCAGAGAAGTCCGGGTGGCGCCGGAAATATTGGTGCTGTTGTGTTGCCATTGGTAGCTAAGGGGCTGGGAGCCGTTTGCAACTGCGGTGAGAGTGACGTTGGAACCGCCAGTGACAGAGGCGCCAACGGGCTGGGTGGTAAAATATGGCGCCAGCGGCGTGACGGTAAGGGTAGCAACCGCGCTGGTAACGGAGCCCATTGCGTTGGTTACCCTCGCATAGTAGTTGCCGCTATTACCGGACTGGATGCCACTGAGGGAATACTGCGCCGCGGAGGCGCCGGAAATCGGCGAATTATTGAAGAACCATTGATATGCAAGCGGCTGGCTACCGCTGACCGTGACGGCGAAGAGGGCGTTGGAGGAGGCAGGGAGCACCTGCGACACCGGGTTGCTTACAATACTCGGTCCGGCGGGATCGACTCGCACAGAAATGGCGGAACTCGTGGCTGAACCCACAGCATTAGAGACGACGGCCTGATAAACGCCTTCGTTAACCTGCTGGGCGTTGTTGATTAGAAGATTGCTACTTGTAGCGCCGGCTATGATTGAGTTCTCAAACAACCATTTATAGCCCAGAGGACCGGAGCCGCTGGCGGCGACCGAAAGGTTAATAGTCTGTCCTGCCAAAACATGTGTGCTCGGAGACTGATTGGTGATGGCAGGCGGAACCAGCACCGTAACATTTGCGACGGCACTGGTAACCGCGCCGACCGAGTTTGCAACAATGACCTGATAACCACCTTGTTGCGCTGTTTGCACAGAAGGCATCGAAAGGAAATAATTTGTAGCGCCAAGAATGTTGGTTCCAAAAAAGGTCCACTGATAAGACAACGGCGCAAGTCCGATGGCGGAAACGGTAAGATAAACGGAATTACCAACAGTGACACCGGTGTTCGCAGCTGGTTGCTGAGTAATCGATGGTGATCGGATTACCTTCATTGGCACGCTGCCCAGAGTTCCGTTTGCGCTGTTGAAATACCAAAAGTTCTCATTTTGTCCGTCCACGATGGAAATGGTGCTTGAAACTGGCAGGTTATAGATGCCGAGCCTCGTCGTGGTGTCGATCGCCTGACTTGCCCCGAAAGCGACGCTGCCATTGCTGCTGCAGCAATAGATCTCGGTTCCCAGTGCGCCCAAATCGATCAGGTTGGCGTCGTAAGCGGCGCCAGTCCAGAATATGCGGGTTCCGTCCGCGCTCATGACCACGTTGCGTGAACCGTAGTAGGAATGGCCACCAGCACTCGTCACGGAGGAGAAGGTGTTTGAGCTCATGTCATACTTGGTAATGCCCGCCCCGGAGATGTTGTTGTCTCCATGATAATAGTAGCGTCCCGTCGGGTCAAATCCGCCATCGCCTTCACGGAACAAGGCAGTCGTGAGCGAGGAGCCGTCAGCCGTGTTGATGAGACTAACGTAAATCCACTGGTTTTGCCCTTCGGTAATGATTTGACCAGTTTTGCCCGCATTGATCTTGTAAACGTCCGTCCCCAAGTGCAGGGGCGGCAGAAGTGTCTGACTGTTCAAATCCACGATGTAGGTGGCGTTCTCTGTCCAACTGGCAATGTAAAGGCGCTGTTCGCCATAATGGATGGTCAAATCCACCGGGTTGATGCCGATGGGCACCGTCTTGTCAATGTTACCTGTCGTGGTGTTGATGAAAAGCAATTGCCCGTTTTGTCCGGATAGGGTTGGCGGTTGCAAAGCGTAAATGTAA
>JAQGOT010000184.1 GCA_028293465.1 Pedosphaera sp.
CACCCAAACCGACATTGTCCTCAATTGGATTAACTTGGAAAACCCGCCCTCAATCATCCTTTGTGCCCTATGTGCCCTTTCGCGGCCAACCCCCGCCTTTCTGGTTTCTTGGTTGTTCACCCAATTCCCCACTCCGCCCTCCGAGAGCTTGGATTTGCCTGGATTCGCCTGGATCAGCCCGCCCGTTCGGACGCCGCCCACGCCCCACCCAATCCTGTACATCCTCTTAATACTGTCAGAACTCCGGCCCCTTCCGATCCCAGCTTTGTGTTCCATGTGCCCTTTCGCGGCTGATCTCCCCCGGTGGCCGTGTGCTAACACCTTGGTTCTCTGATTGTTCACCTTCTCCAGCCTGGATTAACTTGGATTTGCCTGGTCCAAGACGCAAAGCACACGCCTGACCGTCCGATTGGAATTTGAACCTTGGGATTTCTTTGGGCATTGGTCATTTGGGAATTGGGCATTCCGACCGATTCAGTACGCACTTCCCCCATTGGCCGTGCGCAAGCACTTCGAAATTTGCAAGATGTCAAAGAACCGCCGCCAACTTGTGTGGCGCGGAACTGCCCGCCCCACCCGTTTTCTCGTCTGCTCGTTTTCTCACCCTCGCCCCGTCTCTCGACGGTCATCGACCTTGGTTAGGCATCGCGAGAAAATAACCTGAACAATTACGGCGCCGGAATTTTAGCCGCTGGCCAGGCGCTCGTGAGGCGCATATCCGTCGGGATCTGTAACCAGCGACCAACGCTGCCAGCGGCCAAAAGGACCAGCCGGAATGGTCAGGTTATTTTTTTCGCAATGCCCTATTGCTCCTTTCCTGCCCGGGACTCTGCCACACAACGCGCCCGTTTGTCCCTTCAGGTTTGCAAGCTTTGCAAGGTCTGCGAGAAAATAGAACAGACCCAAAACCACCAAAACCGCGCGCACCCACCCACTTACCGGCTCACCTCGGTTCAGCAATTGAAATTTGGTTCCCTCCGTTCGAAATTTGAAATTCGTCATTCGAAATTCCCTTGGGGGTGTACAAGCGTAACAGGCGTTACAATGTTCACCACCAACCACTTACCATCCATGCGAAGCGTAACATCGCCGTAACATGCCGTCACAAACCCCGTCAAAAGCGTAACAACCGCCCGCCACTGCCCCCTCCGCAACGTGGCAGCGGCGTCCCGCCGCTTCGGCAAGTCTCAATTCCCGGCCCGTTCCCCGCCGCCGGCGCCGCCTCTCAGGCCCAACGGGCCGTGATCCGTTAGCCCAGGCCAACGGCCCACTGCCATTTAGTTAAGGCCACGATGAAATGCAACCGGAGCTTTCCCGTCTCCCTCGCCTCCCCAAGGGAGGACCGCGTTTCGCGAAGCGAACAGCCTTGTTCGGGAAACTAACTCGTGGCGGCGTTGGGAACGCAACCGAACGTCACCTCTCGGGAAACTGACTCGTGGCGGGCCTGGGAAGCCACTGGGCCGCTGTTCCCCGTTCGCGTATTTCGCGTGGTTCGCGGTTAACCGTTGCCCCAGTCCGGGTTCCCCAATCCAAAAATTCAATCGCCTTTGAAATCAGCAAGGAGCACAGCCACCGCGCTCCCTTCCCGATCTGATAATCTTCAAATCTGATTGAAAATCCTCTCCCAGTGGCAGTGTGCTAACACCCGTGCGCAAGCACCTTGGATCAGTCAGCCAAGCCAACCCCAGCAGATCGCATCGAATACGGAGAGGAAAGGGGCCGCTGTTCCCCGTTCGCGTATTTCGCGTGGTTCGCGGTTAACCCTTGCCCCAATCCGGGTTCCCCAATCCAAAAATTCAATCGCCTTTGAAATCAGCAAGGAGCGCAGCCACCGCGAACCACGCGAACCACGCGAACAGGGAGGGATTTCAGATCTCCTTGGTCGCTTGGTTGTTTACCCAATTCCGCACTCCGCACTCCGAATTCCGCACTGGGAGGGCTTGGTCATCGATCTTTCCGTCCGAAAACCGGAAAAACGCCCCAAAAATCTCCCCAAAAAACAGGACTTGCAATTCCCCCAGATTCCCTTAATTTCACCGAACGATACGGAGCGCGAGCGTAGCTCAGCCTGGTAGAGCATCACGTTGCCAACGTGAGTGTCGAGGGTTCGAATCCCTTCGCTCGCTCCAATTTCCTTACAAAGATTTTTCTCACCACCCCGGCTGGCACCAGCTTTGCCCAGCGGCCAGGCTGAAGTCCGTTCCCCGTCCTTCCGTCTTAGCGGCATTTTCCTCCTCTTACACTTCGGTGCGCTTTGGTGCGGATGGGTCGACGGATCGACAAATTGGCGAAGACCCAGCCGACTCAGGTTTGGAAGATTAATGATCCGGTGGCCATTGTCGCGGGATACTGGTATTGCGCTTGGATGGGCCTGATGACCAAGGCCTGCCAATCCGCACGAATGATTGCGTCAATAGCTTCATGGATCCACTCGTGCCCTTTGTCCTGTAGCAATTTCTCCACCTCACCCGCAACCCACCGCTGCCATCCTCGACAGCCAAAATGTGCGCTCGGCCGACCATCCCCCAGCATTTCCTACAAGTTACAACCTTCAATCGGGTCAGCCTTGTGGACTGCTCACGGACTCGTTAAAATGCGGCTGGAGCTGGTGCTCGCAAGAATGCCGAAATGCCGTATGAATATCATCCACCATTACCCGCCGGAACTACTAAACCTGTTGGTTGACACGATTCCGCTGCTCTGCCGAACGAAGCGGGACGTGTTGGTTTTTTTTCAAGGAGCAGGAGTCCCCACAGGGGTGATGGCGGATTACCAACACAAAGTCGCCGTTGCTCGCGACAGCGTAAACAAATACGAAATCACCCGCGAAGTGCTGGTACGGCTAAACGACCGGGGCGAGACCACGTTGCGCGAGCGGCGAGAGGTTCTGAAGCGCGTGGTTGAGTGGGAAGATTTCTCCACGTGCTGGCCGGGAGACCAACTGAAGGCAAAAGGATTGGTCGCTGAAATTCGGCGGGTGGTGGAGGTGAAGGATTCGTTTGGTAGGATGCGTCAGGAGCAGGAGGCGGAACGCAAGGAGCGGCGCGATGAAGACAAGAAAAGAGTGACCGCCCAGAATGAACACCGGGCGAAACTGGAGCGGGTGAAGAGCGACTTGTATGCTCTATTCGGTGACTCAAACCCGCATCAGCGAGGGAAGCAACTTGAGAGTGTTCTGAACCGATTATTTCAGACCGCAGGCATCTCGATTCGGGAAGCCTTCGAGCGGGTCTCACCCAACGGTGAAGGAGTGATCGAGCAAATTGACGGTGGGATTGAAATGGATGGCGAAATCTACCTCGTCGAAATGAAGTGGTGGCAGAGTCCGCTCGGCCCCGGTGAAGTGGCACAGCATTTAGTGCGTGTTTACAACCGCCACGGTGCGCGAGGCCTGTTCATTTCGTACTCCGACTATACGGAAGCAGCGATTGGGAATTGCCGGGACGCGCTTTCTCAGCGGGTCATCGTACTGTGCAAATTGCACGAAATTTTTCGACTGTTGGAACGCGGGGATGACATGGCGGAGTTCCTGCGGAAAAAAGTCCGTGCCGCCGTCATGGATAAAAATCCCCACCATCTGGTTTACAGTTAGGTATCGCAGTCTGCTCGCACGAATTTTCTTTGCGTCATTCATCGTGTCAACTTTCTGGACGAGTGTTTTGTTAAGTTGCTCGAGGCGACTGCCGGGTCCCGTGTTTTGGATGAATTCCATCTGGGATGTTTAGGTGGTTGGGATGGCTTCGGTTGTTGTCGGCTCGGCGACCGGTGTCGCTCAGCCGGATACCGTGGCGGGAGGGAGGAGACGGGATTTGAGGAGTTGAAGTGTGGCGGAGAAGTCGAGGCCGGCGATCCAGACGTCCTCGCCAACGCGGAACTTTACCTGCTGCCCGCTGAGTTCGATCGCGAGGCCCCCTTCGGTTTTCTGAGTGAGATCCAAGGTCATTTTCATGGAGAGGTACTCCGACCAGAGGTACTCGAACCGCTGGCCAATATCCGTAACAAACCTTGCCTTGGCCTTGAACGCCTCGACGTCCGGGTGGGTGTCCGTGCTGGCGAGGACGCAAAGGAAATAGTGGTCCTTGTGAGGCACAGCTTCGCTAACCTGTTTGACGCTCATGCGGGCTTCCGTGGTGGTTGTGGCTTTGATCTCGACGAATACCGGGCCGGCAGGCCCGGCGATCTCGATCTGCGCGGCATCGTCCTCTTCGCCGGCCGCGGGTATGATGCGGTAATCGTGACCGGGGCCGGTCCTTTTCGGGCGAATTCCCGTTCCTTTGAACGCCTCGACGAAGAGGTCTTCGACGAGTTGGCCGAGCGCCTGGTTGCGTTTGACGGTTTCTTGACGAGCCCGGCGATCTTCAACCAAGGTGAGAATTTCGGGGTCTTGTTGGATGGCGCCGGCCAGGGCCTTTACCCTTTCGGGGTCGTTCCCCGCGGCGGTGGTGATGACGGATAGCGACTGAATGAGCGAGACGCGCTCGGGGTCGTCGCGCCCCACGGACCGGAGCATAAGGTCGGCGGGGCTGACACCGATGGCCTTGAGGAACTGCGACACTCGTTCTTCTCCCATGCGTTTGAGGAGGGCCGATTCTTTTGCAAGGAGTATGGCAAGGCTCTCCGCCGATGGGGGCTCGGACTTTTTGTCACCGATGGGGACCCAGACTCGCCTACGCAGCGGGGTGAGCCAATTGGCGGGGAAAAAGCGGTGCTCCGCACCGGTATTGCACTTGGCGGCTTCAACATCAAGGGCATGGGCGTCGGCCGGCAGAAGATACTCGAGGATAAAGTGAATCAGGCTCAGCGCCCTCGTCTGGCTGCTTCGCGCGCGACCGATGATCGAACGGTCATCGCCGCTCAGGAATGCGACTTCAGTGCGGCGGTGTGTAGCCGTGGAGTTCAGTTCGGCTTTCTTTTCGTCATCACTCAGCGGCTCGTCAGGCAAGAAATCCTGAACGGTGGCTTCTGTCTCGTACAGGGGGCTGAGGTGCAGGAAGCCGTTGGATGCGAGAGGTTGCCACTGTTGGGCCTCCTTCATCACTTCCGCGTATCGGGAATGGAGGATTGCGCTGGCGGGAAGGAGGTCCACAAAAGGCCTGGCGGCTTCGGTCCACACTGCGATCGGGGCGAGTGGCCGCTCTGACGCGGGTGCGCCAGCACGGAGAATGAGGGTTTCTGGTTTCTCGCCGGGCTCGTGCAGCGTAAAGGCAGGAAAACCGTCCAGCTTTACAGTCCTGTTTCGTTTTACGAGCCACGCGAAGAGCTGGACGGCAGCGGTCAGGGTGTTTGCGGCGGAGGGATTTTCGCGAACCCGTTGACGGGTGAGCTCGATGATTTCGCTGAGGACTTGGTCCTCGCTGAGAGCGTTGAGCTCCGCAAGAACTTCGGGTGTTTTGACTTCGGGGTGGACCAACCGCGCGCGGACCGAAAGGCCCAGGAGGTCGGCAATTTCTTTGAGCTCTTGATCAATATTTCCGTCCCTGTGGAGCTTGCCGACCGGTGTGAGGTGGCCGCATTCGTTCGGGATGAGAGACCTTTGGCGGAAGGAGTCGAAGGCCTCAGCCTTGCAGATGAGGGCGTGAACCTGGTTAATCCAAGCAAGCGGGGCGGTTTCCTTCGCTAGGGCGGCGATTACTCCAGTGATGGATTGCAGGCCTTCCAAGAGTCCGGCTAGGCGATCAACGGTCCAGATTTCCTTGAGTGAGTCAGGCGTTTCGAGAAATGGCACCCAGCTATTCACGCTGTTGTCCCAAGCCGGTTGGTCCTGCAACCGGGGGAGGAGGTCAGCTGCTTTGAGCAAGCGTTCGGTGACTTGCCACAGGTCGAGAGAGGCGGCAGCCTTCTGTGCCACAGGCACCCAAGCGGAGTTCGGGGGGATCAGCTTGCCAGAGATTGTCCGAAGTAGTGCGGCAGCACGAAATCCTTCAATGAGGAGAGTGCGAATCTGGGACCGGAGCCAAGCCTCGTTGGTCGAGGGTGGATTCACAAATCTTTGGAGCCGAGTGGCCGCGGCGGCATGAGGCCAATCTTTTTCGGCGGCGAGTGAAATGAGGCAGAGGATGCGTTGGCAGCCGGCGGTGAAGAGTCGTTTGTTGTTCTCGTTGTCTGGCGTGTCGCTGGCACCGAGAAAGATGCCGTCGCGCTCCTCCC
>JAQGOT010000191.1 GCA_028293465.1 Pedosphaera sp.
TAACAGCGGTGCAGCGGGCAGCTATGGGACCATCACGGAGCCGTGCAATTATCCGCAAAAGTTTCCGGACTCGCAGGTTTTTTTCTACCAAGCCCGCGGCTTCAGTCTCGCGGAATGTTATTATCAGGGTGTGACCAATCCGTATCAGGGGATGGTCGCCGGGGAACCGTTGGCGGCCCCGTTTGCTCTGCCCGCCAGCGGGGTTTGGAACGGGTTGGCGAGCAACGCGGTGCTGAACGCCACGACCAATCTGTCGGTCCAATTCACGGCTCCCGACGCGCTGCATCCGGTTCAGCAGATTGATCTTTTTGTTGATGGCCTGTGGCGGCAGACCCTCACCAATATCGCACCGCATCAGGGCAACGCTTTGAACGTCACGCTCAATGGCAACTCGACCAGTTACACCGTGCCGGCAAGTGCGACCATCAAATCGGTGGCCAGCGGACTGGCGGGAGTTTTGAATGGCACGGCTTACGCCAATGCAACGAAGGTCACGGCGATTGTTCACGGTGACCGCATCGAGTTGCAATCGACGGATCCGGCGAAAACCGGCGCGCAGGTGACGCTGTCGGTCAGCAACAGCCTGGCGGGACCGCCGCTGACTTCGTTCATCGCGGCGAGCCAGACCAACTTTCTAGACTCCGTTGCGTGGGGAATCCGCACTTGCGACATCACGGGCACTCCGCTCATCGGGAGTTTTCTAAAACTCGCGGTGACTAAAACGAACGGGGTGCTAATCACGCTTGCGGTCACAAACACAGTCAACGGTACCACTCTGCCCCAGCTTGCCCAGCAGTTGCTTAATCTTGTCAACACCAGCAGCTCACCCAACTTGCAAGGGGTGGACGGCTTGGCGTGCGAAGACCTGATCAGCGATCCGACGACGGGGGAGACTCAATTCAATCTGCGCGCTCGGGGGCAAGGCTACGCCGCAGCTCAGATACAGGCCAATCTGAGCGGCTCGCTCGGGCTGGTGATCACGCCCGTCGGCGCAGGCAAGTTGACGGACAACCTGCCGGATTTGGAGCCGCGCAATCATCTTTACATCACGGCGGGGGCGACGAATCTGGCGCTCACGTTCCCGTTCAATACCGCGTTGTTGCCGGACGGTTACCACGAACTCACCGCAGTGGCTTACGAAGGGAGCCATGTTCGCACCCAGGCGCGGACGACACAGAATGTCCGCATCCAGAACAGCGCGCTTTCGGCGACGTTCGCCGTCCTCGTGGGCGGGACGAATACCGCGCTGGAGGCCACGCTGCAATTTGCCGTCGTGGCCAACACAAACAACATTGCCAAGATCGAGTTGTTCAGCACCGGGGGCTTGCTGGGCGCCGTGAACAACCAGGTCTCGGCGGCGTTTGCTGTTGCCGGCACGAACCTGGACCTTGGCCTGCACCCGTTTTATGCCCTGGTGACCGCCGGTAACGGGCAGCAATACCGGACGGAAACCAGATGGATCCGGCTGGTTGGTGTGGAATCTCCCTTCGCTCTACAAATTGGCGCGCCACCGCTCACCCTCGTTTGGGCTGCCGCCGCCGGCCGGCGTTACGACATCCTCAGCACCAGCGACCAGAACAATACTTTCCAGGTGCGCGGGACCATTACGCCCACCAATTCGCTCGCGCAATGGGTTGAAACCAACGCCAATCCGAGGCAAGTATTTTATCGCATCCGGGTTTCACCTTAGATATGCTACTGTAATGGCAATGAAAATGACGTGTCATCGCTGGCTTGGGGTGGTCTGTCTATGGTTCCTGCTTTTGTTCGCCGCCGCCCCACGCCTGGCAGTCGCGGATACGCTCGTCTGGCACAAGGAAAAGGACCGGGTCGATGCTGACATCCAAAATTGGGATTTGGTCAAGCTTTTGGAGAATGTGGCCGGAACCACCGGGTGGCATGTTTTTCTCGAGCCCGACACCGCGCATAAGGTATCAGCAAAATTCAACAATCTCTCCACCGGGGAAGCGCTCCGTTCGCTGCTGGGTGATTTAAATTTCGTGGTTGTGCCGCAGACCAACGCGGCTTCCCGGCTTTATGTTTTCCGGACTTCCCGGCAAAACGCCTCGCGGGCTATTCGGGCGGTGGCCAGAGCTTCCGCCCCGGCCAAACCGATTCCCAACGAACTGATTGTCACCCTGAAGCCCGGTTCCAAGACGAAGATTGAAGACCTGGCCCGGATGTTGGGTGCGAAGATCATTGGGCGGATGGAGGGCCAAAACGCTTACCGACTGCAATTCGACGATGCCGCCGCCGCGGAAGCGGCCCGCGAGCAATTGGCCGACAACCCGGATGTGCAAAGCGTGGATTTCAATTACCCGGTTTCGGCGCCGCCACAGGCCACGGTCGTGACAGGCGCTTCGGCCCCGGAGTTGCAATTGAAACCGAAGCCCAGCGATGGCAGTTGCCAACCTTTGGTAATCGGGATGATTGATACGACTGTTCAGCAGACGAGCCCGAGTCTGGCGCGGTTTATTAAGCCCTCCCTGAGCGTGGTGGGCAAAGTTGTTCCTCCAACCGCCCACATGACCCATGCCACGGCCATGGCTGAAACCATCCTGCAATCGATTCAAGCGAAGACCGGGGGCAATACCTCGGTAACCATTCAGCCCGTGGATGTTTTTGGGAACAATGAAACGACCACGACCTTTGACGTGGCCAACGGCGCAGTGACGGCGGTCAATAATGGTGCCAACATTCTCAACATGAGCTTGGGGAGCGGTAGTGACAGCAAATTCCTTGAAAACACTCTCAGCCAGATTTCGGCGCAGGGAATTCCGATTTACGCGGCCGCCGGAAATGAACCGGTGACGACGCCGACTTATCCCGCGGCTTATCCCGGAGTGGTCGCAGTGACAGCCAGCGACCGCAGCGGTAAGATTGCCGATTACGCCAACCACGGCAATTTCATCGACATGATCGCTCCCGGGGACAGCATTGTCAGCTTCAACGGGCAGAATTATCTGGTGGAAGGAACCTCCACCTCGACCGCCTTTGCGAGCGGCATGGCGGCTGGGTTGGCGGATAGCGCGGGTGCGTGTGCGGATCGGGCCCAGGCGCTGCTGCAGAGTTCCCTGAAGCCCATGGCCAGCACGAAGCAGTAAGGCCGGCAGGATTTGCCACTTGCAGCGCCGTCTGGCTGCATTAATCTAAGGGCGTGTCCTGGCTCACAGATCGACATTATTTCCTGATTGCCGTCATTTTTTACGGCCTCAGCATGGTTTATTCGGTCTTCTTGTGGCGCAAGGGTTTCCGCGAAGACAACCGCGTCACTTATTTCCTGCTGCTTTTGGCGTGCGTCTTTCACACGACGGCGATGGTCAAGCGCGGGTTCTCCCTGCAACGTTGCCCCGTCAATAACCTTTATGAGGCGACGCTGTTCATCGCGTGGACCATCGTGGCCGCTTACCTGGTGTTTGGCTTTTGGTCGCGGTTGCGGTTCCTGGGGGCGTTTGCTTCACCGATGCTTTTTGTGATGGGGGTCTTCGCGCTGATGCCGGATTTGGACAAGGCGGGGCATGGATTGAAGCCGGAATTCGTCAACGGCTGGTCGAGTTTGCATGGCGCGCTGATCCTCCTTTCCTTCGGCGCGTTTGGGCTCGGATCGGTGGCGGCGCTGATGTATCTCACGCAGGAACACGACCTGAAATTTCACAAGCTGCGCGCCATCCTCTCCCTGCTCCCCCCGATTCAGCGGCTGGAAAAAGTGGCCAGCGGGCTCGTGTTGGCGGGCTTTGTTCTGCTGACGGCGGGGCTTTCCATTTATCCGATGCTCCACCAGGCGGCGGGTGCTTCGTTCAGGCTCGATCCCATCATCCTCTGGTCGCTTTTCGTCTGGATGCTGTACCTATTTTTGCTCGTGATGCGCTGGCGGGGTCAGGGCGGGCGACGCTTTGCCTGGGGCGCGCTGGGCAGTTTCGCGTTTATTCTCCTTACTTTCTGGGGGGTGATCTTGTTGTCACCACTCCACAATTCCTAGCGATGCCGCTTGTTGTCATAGGCCTCAGCCATCATTCCGCGCCGGTCACGGTGCGGGAGCGGTTTGCTTTTACCGAAGCACGCATCCCCGCGACGCTGCAATTGCTGCGCGATTCGGGCCTGGTCAGTGAAGCGGTGATTCTATCGACGTGTAATCGCGTGGAGCTTTATGCGGTGACGGCGATGGAGGCACGCGCGGCTTTTCCGGCGTTGCAGGACTTTTTGGTGAAGTGCCACGATTATCGCGATCCGCTGACCGATGAACTTTACACGCTTAGCGAGCCGCACAGCCTTGAGCATTTGTTCAAGGTGGCGGCGGGGCTGGACTCGATGGTGCTGGGTGAAACGGAGATTTTCGGCCAGTTGAAGAAGGCCTACGACCTGGCGCTGCAGCATAAGCATTCCGGAGGCCGGCTGAACAAGGCGTTTCAAAAGGCCTTCAATGTTGCCAAGCATATCCGGACGGAAACGAACATCCAGCGCGGGAGCATTTCCGTGGGTTCGGTGGCGGTGGAGCTGGCCGAGAAGATTTTTACAAAGTTGAACGATCACCAGGTGATGGTGATCGGCGCGGGAGACACGAGCGAGAAGACCGCGCGCTCGTTGCTCAGCCGTGGGGCGCACAGCATCATCGTCTCGAATCGCTCGCATGAGCGCGCGGTGGAATTGGCCAAGGAGCTGGGCGGCCGGGCGGTGCATTTTGACGATTGGGCCGGGGAATTTTCCAAAATCGACATCGTGATCAGCAGCACGTCCGCGCCGCATTACGTGCTGGACCGGGCCAAACTCGAACCGCTGATGAAGCTGCGCAAAAATCGGCCGCTGCTGATCATCGACATCGCCGTGCCGCGCGACATCGAGCCGGAGGTGAATTTTCTGGATAATGTTTACCTCTATAACATCGACGATTTGCAGGCCATCGCGAATGATTATCTCAAGGAGCGACAAAAAGAGATTGTCCTCTGCGAACAGATCATCCGGGAGAAGGCAAGGGCGTTGCTGGGTTCCGGACCGGAGCCTTCCTCGTTTGCGAGTCCGCGGCCCGCTTTCGGGCATGAATGAAGAGCTTTCCTTGATGCCAAGTTTTGTTTCCAAGCCAGCTTATGCCTGATTCTGACCGCCCCATTTTCATCGCCACACGTGGCAGCGCGCTGGCGCTTGCGCAAGCCAACGCAGTGCTGGCCCAGTGTCGCAGCGCGTTCCCGCGACTGGAGTTTGAATTGAAGATTCTGCGAACCACCGGTGACAAACTGCAGACGGCGTCGCTGGCGAAGGAAGGTGTGAGTTTGCCCAAGGGACTTTTCACCAAGGAACTTGAAGTGGCGCTGCTGAACAACGAAGCCGATCTGGCGGTTCACAGCCTCAAGGATCTGCCCACGGAATTGCCGTCCGGGCTGCAACTGAGCGCGGTGGGCAAACGCGCGGACGTGCGCGATGTGTTGATTTATCGGGATGCGAAATTTCTCACGCCGGCAGCGGCGGGCCAGAAAGAAAGCCGCGGATTCCAGCCGAACCTGGCGATTCAGAGATTGCCGCAAGGGGCGACGGTTGCCACCAGCAGCACGCGGCGCAAAGCGCAAGTGCTGGAGCATCGGCCGGATCTGAACGTGGTGGAAATTCGCGGGAACGTCGTGACGCGGATGCAGAAGCTCGCGCAGCAACCGGAATTGGATGCGACCATTTTGGCAGCGGCCGGTTTGGAGCGGTTGAATGTGCACATCACCGGCGAAGGAAAATTGATTGGTGACGGGGTGCCGGAGGGTTTGCTGGCGACGGTGATGGAACTGGAGGTCATGCTGCCGTGCGTCGGGCAAGGGGCGTTGGGGATTGAAACCCGGACGAATGACGAACGGATCGCTTCGATTTGCGAGCGGCTGAACCATCCGGATACTCAGCATTGCGTGACGGCGGAGCGCGCTTTTTTGTCGAGCATGGGTGGCGGGTGTCAGAGCCCGGTCGCGGCTTATGCGGAGATGGTGGGGAGCGAAGTGCGCCTGCGTGCGGTGTCTTTTCGGGATGAAAAGAACATCCGGCGCGGGGAAGCCAAGCGGGCCGCGAATGAGGCGGTTGAGTTGGGGAAACAGATGGCGGCGGAGCTGATTTAGGTGGGTTGATCCGAATCGCAGCTTGTCAATCGGGATGCGATGATTAAAGTCGAGGTCAGGATGCAACTTTCCAAACTCAAAAAGCGACTGTTCGCGGTCCTTTCCATCGCTGGTGTTCTGGTGGCGCTTTCGGTTTATTACGTCAAGGCACATCCGCTGGTTTTCAACGAATCGTTTCTTGAGCATGCTCATTGTATTGTCCAAGCCGGCATGTCGCTGGGCAATTACGCCGCCGATCACGAAGGCCGCTTCCCTTACCACACCAATGGTTATGGGGATGCCCTTCTGCTTCTCACCGATACATGGCTTCCGTCATTAACCGGGCCAGGTTACAGCGCGGAGCCGTTTGAACGAGCATCAAAAACGGGTCAGCATCTCCTGGAGGTTGAATGCGGCAGAGTTTATGTGCAGGGGTTGAGCGGAACGAACAATCCGGAGATTGCGCTGCTTTTCGACAAAGCGCCGACGCCGGGAGGGGATCATTGCCACTTGCTTGCTCGCCTGACACGTCCCTTATGTCGCGAGGTCTGGACCATTGGCTCCGACCACCGTACTATTCAGGAGAGTAAATGGCCGGAATATGCGAGACGCAGGTCGAGTTGTTGGTGGCGGATGGGGTGCCACGCAAGGAAGCCGAGCAATGTTATTCGGAGAACGGCGGGCGATAGGGTGAGGCACGGGGCATCACCGCTACGTACCTGAACTTTTTAGGAGCGGAAATTTTACTCGGCGGACGAATGGCCGATGTATTCAGGGGCGGGTGGCTCGATGCGCACCGGCACCGGTCGGGGTGGCAGGCGCGGGAAAAACCGAAAAATGGCATAAACCACGAGCACTCGGGTGACCAATGAGAAGAGCGTGTTTTTGTTCATCGTAACTATAAACACCGGGGCGGAGGGGAAGTTGCGAATTTATTAATGGTCAAGGAATTCCCAATGACCAAGGAAATCTCAAATTCCAAATCTCAAGGGGAGCTTTGGTGCGGGGAGGCTCATCGTGAAATTTGTTGCGATGGCTCCGGATTGCGTTGCTGCCGGGGACGTCCGCACTCCGAGGAGGGGCCGCCCGAATCCGCGTAAATATAAGCTTGTGTGATTATTGATGATGGTGAGAATGCGTCCAAGGTGTGATTCACACTGACCTTGCACAATTTTGAAAAAGGGATCCAAAAAGACAAAAAGCTCGCAGATGGTCGCTCGGGACGTTGAAAAGATTAATCGGGCGCTCGAACGAGCAGCCTCACAATTCGGAGCGGGGACGGAGGAGTACAAAGCCATTGAACTCGCGGCGAAGGCTCTATTGTTTATCCTCCAAACCAAGGCAATCAGGGAGTTTAACGCTTTTTTGAAGAATTTTGACGAGGAATTGACGGCTCAGCAAAAACAGCGGCTGGTCAAGCTCGGGATCGAGCCTTGACCACGACTGGTGCGAGAAGCCCAATTCGACAAGCGAAGGACAAGCGCTGTCATTATGGGAATGATCGTCCAGCTCACGGCCAACAGGACGTTCACATCCAGTAAACGCTTCATGGGAATTCCCGTAACGCGTCCTTGATGGCCCGTTCGTTTATTGGGTGGTTCAGGACTCCAACGGAGTACCGCCCACGCTTCTCAATCCGAACCTTGGCTGGACGCGATTCACGGACAGCTTCCAATCTGGTCAGGACAAACTTTCCTTCACCAGCAACCTGGATGTCGAAACGCTCTCCCGGCTTGGCCAGTCGGAGTGTCACTCGTTTTTTGTTGTCGGCAACGACAGTCATGGTGGGAATCTCCCGCTCCTTGGGCTCCCTTTCAAGGATTTTGATGGACACCCGGGTCGTAGGGCGCGGTGCAGTTTTTGGGTATGGCTGGGAGTTTTCGAACCGAATAGGCACACCCGTTCGAGGAAAGGCGATGGTCGAAAAAAAGCGGATCTGCGACGCAACCCGCGCTCGGTCGCACCGCCGCGCGCGACACGGCGGGCGCGCTGGGTTATGAACGGGCGGCAGGATGCCGCCCGAACCGTCAGGCTGGAAGCCTGACCCACGTTGGGCCCGCGACCAACCTTTCCGCCGGTCGGATGGCAGCGGTTCTGGTTGCAAATTGAGCTTCACGAGGACGCGCCGGTTTAGCGTTCGGGCTCGGCTTGCACCTTCGCCGGAGTTCAATCAACCCGGGATGCAGACGAGCTTCAGCTTCGTTTCGGGTTATCCAAGTTCCTATTATTGTTGGTGGCAGTTCTCCTCCCTCCCGCAGACCAAATCGCCGCGGCTGCCCATACCACAACCGCGCCACAGAAAAACCAAGGCGAAACAAGAGTGCAAACGACCAGCAGCATCGTCAGTGCGTTCAGAGCGGATACCGACTGAAACGCATGAATTCGTCGATAATGGGCGACGAAGGTGGGGACAAAGAGCACGATGCAAGCAAGAATCACAACGATCACGCCGATGGTTGGCTCGTCAAAGATTCTGCTCATATTGGCGAGGGTGGCTGACGACAGAATTGAGCCACAGCCGCTGGCGGCGTGCCTACAACCAAAGCGTTATGGTTGTCAATCATGGTAGGACTGAATGGCATACCGGCTGGAGGCCCCCCGGTGATCTGGTTGGGCTCTTGTGCTTCCTGGACACCATGGCTCCGGAAGAATTCGACCAACTCACTCCGAGAGACGCGATCAGGAACGCCGAGAATTACGATGCTCGTACGCATCATAAGAATCAAGAGGCCGAACGGCTTCCCAGAACCCTGACGCGGTACAAATGAAAAAGTGAGAATGTCTTGGTATCGCCAAAAGGAAGCGCCAACCCCGTGTCCGTAAAACGCGCGAGCGACTCCGTCAACGGTAGCCTGAACCTCCGACACTCCGAGGTCGGACAGAAAACCCGCAAACACCGCTATCGCCATGCTGAGGATCATGGCACCCGTGAGTCCGATACGCAGACCTTTGCCGTACCGCTGATCCAAGTACCACCCAAGTATCATCGCAACAAAGACCGCGATAATCAGCCAGCCCTTTCGCTGCCACCCACGCCGGTCGCGCATACGCAATGAAAAGAGCCACGGCTCCTGCCACCGCAATTGCTGTCCCGCGCTCATAGGTTCACGCCATCATAACAGTAGTATTCGACCGCGGTGTGCGGTGTTGATCTTCCCATGAATTTGAGGGTATTTCGGGCTTTCTCTTTTGTCCAGAGCCGTTTAGCACTGCGGACTTGCAAAACAAGGACACCGGAGAAAACGCACTGCGTCGGCGAGGAACTGAACCAGGGGATCAAAGGCGTGAGGGTGGAGGAGAGTTCAGGTTGATCAAGGTTGGTGAACAAGGGTCGGCGGAGGACGGCTTGGAGACGGTGGCAGGCTGGTGGCCGGTTCGCGAAATAGTGCCGGCGCCGCTACCGCTCTGCCGGCGCACTCCATTGCGGTGCTTTACGGTTTTGACGTTCGGGCCGGTCAATGGGATTTCGGTGGAGGCAGCGGGACGATGGGTGATGGGTGCGCCGTTAGGGTCGATGGAAATGTCGTAAGCTGCTTTCGCCGAAAGAGTCAGGGCTCGACTGAGTCCCACCCTACCGTTGTTGGTGGGTTTGCCTGCGGGCGCTTTTTTCGCGTGTTCGGCCAGTTACTTGGGTTTTTTGGGTTTCTCTACTTCCTCGCAGACCTTGCAAAGCTTGCAAAGCTTGAGGGACAAACGGGTGGGTTTGTGTCAAATTCGCGGGCATGGAAAGGAGCAATCAATAGGGTCGATGACCGTCGGAAGACGGGGCGAAGGTGAGAAAACGGGAAGACGAGAGGACGGGTGGACGGGCAGTTCTGCCCCACACGTTGGCGGTGGTTCTTTGACATCTTGCAAATTTCGAATGACGAACCTTGAAAGTTCGAATGACGAATTCGAATTTCCAATGGGAGGGGTGCGTACTGAAATAACCGAGGGTCCGGTGGAATGACCAATGACACAATGACCAATGTCCAAAGAAATCCCAATCGGAGGTTCAGGCGGTTTCTTTGCGTCTCGGATCGGCGGCCGGTTGGGGAAGTCCGGACGAATCCAGGTAAATCCAACCTAATCCAAGTTGATCCAGGTTAATCCGGGGGAGGATTTTCAAATTTTCAGATTTGAAGATTATCAGATCGGCGGAGGGAGCGCGGTGGGTGGCCCGGACTGCAGGCTTTGGGCGTCCGGTCCGGTTCTTGGCTGCTGCGAGCCAGGGCCGGCTCGCGGTTCGGCGGAGGCGGCACGGTTTGTTTGGGCTTGCCGCCAGTTTCCAGGCAAATCCAAGTTAATCCAAGGTGGAGGTTGGTGAGACTCGGCGGCGGGGCGGGTTTCGGTGCGCGGTGACTGGCGTGGCTGCTGCGAACCGGGATCCCGCACGCGGGACGGTTCTTGGGATTGGCGCGTTGGCGGGTGATTGAGGGGGGGCCGGCGCTCGGACGTCGCACCGAATCCAGGTGAATCCAGACAAATCCAAGTTAATCCAAGCTAATCCGGGTTGGTGAAGGGGAGCGGGCCGAATGATCTCAAATTTCACATTTGAGATTTCAGAGGGGACCGGGTATGGGGGATGGGCGGGGCGTTTGTTACGCTTTTGAAGGGGTTTGAGAAGGCATGTTACGGCAATGTTAC
>JAQGOT010000206.1 GCA_028293465.1 Pedosphaera sp.
AGATGCTCGGCGCCGAGGTGGTGCCGGTGACCGCCGGGCAAAAGACTTTGAAAGAAGCGGTCAATGAAGCCATGCGCGACTGGGTCACGAACATCCGCTCCACCCACTACATTCTCGGCACGGCTTACGGAGCGCATCCTTATCCGGTAATGGTCCGCAATTTCCAACGCGTCATCGGCGATGAAGCCCGTCGCCAAATCCTGGAGCAGGAAGAACGACTGCCCGACCTGCTGATCGCCTGTGTTGGCGGCGGTTCCAATGCCATTGGCTTGTTTTATCCCTTTCTCGAAGACGCCTCGGTCAAGATGGTCGGGGTCGAAGCCGGGGGCCTCGGGATCGAGCCCGAGAAGCACGCCGCGCGGTTTCAAGGCGGTTCACTCGGCGTATTGCAAGGCACGCGCTCGTATATCTTGCAGGATGAGAACGGCCAAATTCAGCTCACCCACAGCGTCTCCGCCGGCCTGGATTATGCGGCGGTCGGCCCCGAGCATGCCTGGTTGCGCGACCGGAACCGCGTCGAATACACCTATGCGACCGACGACAAGGCACTCGAAGCCTTTTTGAAACTTGCGCGATTGGAAGGCATCATCCCCGCCCTCGAATCCGCCCATGCGGTGGCCGAAGTCATCCAACGCGCGCCGCAAATGAGCCCGGACAACCTGATCATCGTGAACCTCTCCGGCCGCGGCGACAAAGACGTGGCGCAGGTGGTGGGGAAGATCAAGTTGTAGAGCGATTAGCTGCAACACACCCACAACAGCCGCCACCGACCCGCAACAACCGTTCCTTTCCGCTCCCCTCTGCGTCCTTCTGCGAGGGTCTGCGGGCAAGTCCCTTCCCAGTCTGATCATCCTCACGATTATCCTGGATTCACCTGGATCTGCCTTGACCACGCCCCTGCTGCAGGAGCACCCACCGCCTCCTGGAGTGCGCCGGCAAAGCGGTAGCGGTGACGGCGCTTTTTCACGAACCGTTCACCGGGAGTTCCAAAATCTTCGGGTCTTCAAGATCGGTGATGCCGTGGTCGGCATATTTTTCCAGGAGCGCTTCCAAAACCGCGCGAGCCTGCTCGCCGTATTTGGCGAAGTAATTGCGTTTCCGAACATGATCGGCGCGTTCTTTACGCGTAAGCGGCTTCTGATCGAAAACGATATGGGCAATGAGATCAAAGGCATCTAGCCTAGCATGCTCTTGATTCATTTCGTTTGTCTTTAGTCCCACTGCCCACGGTGGCGGGGTGGTTTTTCACCCATAAGCGCAGGCGCGCGTTGGCACTCCTGTCAGACAGCCCCGGCATATTGAACGCGCCACGTCCGCAGCCTGCACGGTTGATCGCAGTTGCCGGATCAGGGGGGCAGTCCGGAAACGGACCGATGGTTTTGACCCCTTTTTCATCTCAGTGTCCATTCGCTCTGTAGGTCCGCCCGGCAAATAAACGGCGAGCGTGACAATCTCGTGATTCGAAAGTGATTTGGCTGTTGGCGCTGTTATTTCAGCCAGTTGATTTTAATCTCGTTCTCAAGCGTCTTGAATTCCGCGTCGCCGGTGACGAGTTCTGCGGTTTTGATTTTCGCCAACGCCGCCGCAAAGGCATCGGCATACGAGATCTTGTGCTTCGCCTTGTAAATTGCGGCCTGTTTCGCCAGGGGCAGGTCAACCTCCACGAGTTCAATCGGCATCCGAGCCAGGTCGGCGACCACCTCCTCGGCAGCGGCCTTGCCGCCCGCGCGCCACATCCCGTAATAGACTTCGCCCCAGTTCACCACGCAGAGCAGCAGGCGCGCCTTATCGGCGACGGCCTTGTGGATCAACGTTTCCACGTCGGTGCCGGCGTCCTCGCCCTTGAAGAAGGCCAACACGGCCCATGAATCCAGAACTTTGGCGACCATGTCAGCGGTGTTTCTCTTCGTCCTTCATCTGCCCGAGCGTTTCCATCAACGGCAAATGCTTGTATTTTCCGCGCAGGCTCTTGATGTAGGTTCGGGTGATGGGCTTCAGCAAGATGCCCTCAGGGGTGGAGACAACCGTGGCCTTCGTGCCCTTCTCAATCTCGAATTCTTTCCGCAGTCGGCGGGGAATGACCACCTGGCCTTTTGCCCCGAAACTAACAGTGTCAAGCTTCCCAGTAGAACTCATAACCATAAGTTACACCAAATCAGGAAAGTATGACAAATGTATTTCGTATGACTTTCTACCCAATGGTCGTCCCAGCCTGCGCGGTTGATCGCAGTTTCCGGACCAACGGTCAATCCACAACCGCAAAAAGCCATGGTGCCCTGTTGGCTGCCCCCCTGCGGCTGCAAAAAGTGTTCGCTTGCGGGCCGGGCTTTCTCCATAGTCTTCCCCACATGAAATCAATGACGGGTTATGGGCGCGGCGAATGTGCCCAGGACGGCTTCAAGGTCACCGTGGAGCTCAGTTCGGTAAACCGAAAACAGAGCGAAATTTCGGTGGTCCTGCCCCGTGAACTGGAAGTGCTCGAAGCGCAAATCCGTGACGTGATCAACCGCTCCATCGCGCGGGGCCGGCTGACGGCGCGCGTGACCCTGCATGCGGGTGAAGGCAGGCTTTCCACCCAGGTCCGCCTCAACGAACCGCTCGCCAAGGCCTATGTGCGTGAGCTGACCCGTCTGGCGAAGGACCTCAAGCTTTCCGGGCCGGTCACCCTCGACATGCTGGCCCGCGCCCCCGGCGTGTTTCAAACCGATGAAGCCATCGCCGATGCGGAGGATTTCTGGCCGGCGGTCGAGAAGGCATTGACCCAGGCCTTGGCCACGCTCTTGAAAATGCGCGAACGGGAAGGCGCCCATCTGGGCAAGGACCTGTCCGCCCGCATCGCGGCCATGCGCAAGTCCGCAACGCAAATTCAGAAGCATGCGCCCGATGTGCAGAAACGCTACCGCGAGCAGCTCATCCAGCGGGTCAAGAGCGCCGGGCTGGAGACGCCCGGTCTCGATGACGACCGCCTGATCAAGGAAATCATTTATTTCGCGGATCGCTCCGATATCTCCGAGGAATTGACCCGCTTGCAAAGTCATTTTCAGCAGTATAATGATTGCCTGGACTCCCGGGAACCGGTCGGCCGGACGCTCGATTTCCTGGCGCAGGAAATGAACCGCGAGGTCAACACCATCGGCTCCAAAGCCAATGACAGCCTGATCTCCCGCGCGGTGGTCACGTTGAAGGCGGAACTGGAAAAATTCCGCGAACAGGCGCAGAACGTGGAATGAGACCCGCTCCATCCATTAAAACGCAAAATTCGAGCCGCGCACCACGGCGCTCATCCGGTCCTCCGGAACTCGAACTTTGACCATCGACCGTCCAAGATGTCTGAAACGCACCTTAACCCTTTATTGATTGTCATCTCCGCGCCGTCGGGCGGGGGCAAGACCACGCTCGTCCGGGAGTTGCTGGCCGTGAATCCCTCCATGACGCGCGCGGTGACCTGCACGACCCGGCCCCCACGCGAGGGCGAGAAGGACGGGGTGGATTATTTTTTCCTTGATGCGGGTTCCTTTCTCAAGCGCGTCCAGGCAGGGAATTTTTTGGAGCACGCCACCGTCTTTGGCGACAGTTACGGCACCCTCAAATCGGAGGTGCTGGGAAAATTGCGGCAGGGCAAGGATGTGCTGCTTAACGTCGATGTGCAGG
>JAQGOT010000257.1 GCA_028293465.1 Pedosphaera sp.
TCGAGGACAATGAATCCGGGCGAATTTTCGTCGGCCAACAGGTGCCCTTTATCAACAGCACTCTGACCACGGATGTCGGGGGACAAAACAACAGCTTCACCTATCGGGACGTGGGGGTCATCCTCGAGGTGACTCCCCATATCAACAACACCGGGGACGTGGCGCTCAAAATCCACGCGGAATCCTCCGCCATCGATTTTGGGCAGACGCTGGTCTTGGGCGGAGCCATCATCAATACCCGCAATTTCCGAACTGACCTCACCGCGAAGAACGGTGAGACGCTGGTTCTGGGCGGCATCATCCAGAAGCAGGTGTCCGACACCGTGCGCAAGACCCCTATTCTCGGAAGCATTCCCGGCTTGAGCTGGCTTTTCAATAAGAAGGACAAGACGGCGCATGAGGTGGAGTTGATGGTTTTCCTCCGCCCCAGAGTCGTTCGCACTCCGGAACAAGCCAAAGAGCTCTTGGAAGAAGTGGATAAGAAAGCTCCCCTGATCAGAAAATGGGAAAACGAGGCCCGGCCGAATAACGGAACCAACACACCGAGCCGCAAAAAATAAGCGGGTGACCGGATCAGCCTGGACAGGCCTCGAACCGCCGCATCGATTGCCGCGGTTTCGGATTGGTTACATCTGGACTTGCAGCTAACCGCACAAAAAGGCAACCATGAGTCATGATGAAAGTACCCTTTGCGCAGCCTCGAGTCCTGTCAGGCGCGCCCATTTTTTCTTTTTGCCTCCACCTCGTATGAAAGCTTATTGGCTCATTTTCCTCCTAATCGCAACCGTTTGTGCGGGTTGTTCGACTCGCTACAGTGTCACGCTTAGAAATGGAAGCTCCATCACCGCCCTCAGCAAACCGCACCTGGACCCGAGCGGAACCCGTTATGTCTTCAAGGACGCCTCCGGCAAACCAATGGCAGTGTCCCGGATGGCGGTCCGCGAAATCGCACCCGAGTCCATGCGGAGTCCCGGTAATTCGAGCTTCCTGCCTACGCCTTCGAAGTGACGAACTGACGGACGTACTTGCCAAGCAGGTCGGCTTCCAAGTTCACCGCGTCACCCACGGCTCGCTCCCGCAAGGCGGTCACTTCATGCGTGTGCGGAATGATCCAGATCCGAAAACTTTTCTTCCGCACCGCGGCGACGGTCAGGCTGATGCCGTCCACGGTGATCGAACCCTTGTACATCACGTAGCGCATCACCTCCGGCGGTGCCGCGATTTCCAGGACGTGGTCCTGCCCGGACCGCTCCCAGCGGGTGATCTTCCCGGTGCCATCGATATGGCCGGTGACGAAATGCCCGCCCAGGCGTCCGCCGACCAGCAGGGAGCGCTCCAGATTCACCAAGGAGCCCACGCGCGTGAATTGCAGGTTGGTCCGTTGCCAGGTCTCCACCAGCAGGTCGAAGCGAATGAGCTTTGCTCCTTTGCGCGAAGTCAGCTTGACGACGGTAAGGCAACAACCATTGACCGCCACGCTGTCGCCGAGCTTCAGTCCCCGCGCGCAGAGCTTCGCCCGGACCGTTAGTTCGATGGAACTCGCCGTCGGCTTGATCCGCTCCACCACCCCCGTTTCTTCCACAATGCCGGTAAACATAATTTTTTGGAGACTGAAGCCTGCGGCTATGAAACCCGGGCGGTCAACAGCAAATCCCGCCCCAAACGCCGCCATTCCACATCGCGCAGCTTTACCATTTCAGCGAGGCTTTGAACCCCCTCGCCCGCCACTCCCTTTCGGGCGTCACGCCCCCCCAAGACGAGCGGCGCATAGAAAAAGGCCACTCGGTGCGCATGCCCACCCAGCAAAAACGATGCATTCACCTCGCCGCCGCCCTCGACCAAAATGCTGGTAACCTGCTCGGCACCCAATTTCTTCATCAGCCAAGGCAAATTGATTTTTCCATCGCGCTCCGGCGCCACCCACACGTTGACCCGTTTGGCCAGTGCCGCGACGCGACGGCCGGGCGCTGACCTAGTGACCACCACGGTCGTATATTTACGAAATTCATCCGCAACCACCTTCGCCGACAATGGCGTGCGGGCTTGTGAATCCAAAATAATGCGCCTTTTCGGGCTTTGAACTTTGAGCCCGCGCACGGTGAGACCCGGGTCGTCCGCCAACACCGTGTTAACTCCGACGAACACCGCATCGGCACCGTGACGCAATTTCATGCCGTATGCTCGAGCCTCCGCGCCGGTGATCCATTTCGACTCGCCGCTGGCAGTAGCGATTTTCCCATCCAAGGTCATCGCCGCCTTGACCGTGACCAACGGCGTTTGGTGGAGGATCCAATGGTTGAAGGCTTCGTTCAGGAGCGCCGCTTCCTCCGCAAGAATGCCGGAGACAATCTCAATTCCCTTGCGCCGCAGTAGTCGAAACCCCTCGCCACTATGCGCCGGGTTCGGATCGGTCGCGCCCACCACCACCTTCTTGATCCGTGCCGCGAGGATAGCCTCAGTGCAGGGTGGTGTCCGCCCATGGGTGCTGCAAGGCTCAAGGGTGACATAGAGGATCGCCCCGGCAGGATCGTTCCCTTTAGCCGCCGCATCCCGCAACGCTTCAATCTCCGCATGCGGCTCGCCGGCGCGATGATGCCATCCCTGGCCGATGACTTTGGTTCCTTTGACCAACACCGCCCCGACCATGGGATTCGGCGAGGTTGATCCATAGCCGCGACGCGCAAGTCTCAGCGCGGTCCGCATGTGTAAAATGTCAGATGACCTTGAACGGTTCATCGCACGGGGAGTCCCGTTCAAAATCGCTTAGCTCGGCCGTTTGCGGTAAGGATGGTTCTCATCTATCATTCCTTTTCCGAAAAGAGCGCCTCGGCGTATTGCTTTGCATCGAAGGGCTGCAAGTCGTCCGGCTGTTCTCCCAGACCGATAAATTTGATGGGCAGCCCCAATTCCTTCTGAATGGCCACCACCATCCCGCCCTTGCTCGTGCCGTCGAGCTTGGTGACCACCAGACCGGTGAGCGGCGAGGCCTTGTGGAATTCACGCGCCTGGTTCAACGCATTCATGCCCGTGGTGGCATCCAACACCAGCAACACCTCGTGCGGCGCACCCGGCAGTTGTTTGCCCATGACGCGATGCAGCTTCTGCAATTCCTGCATCAAATTGTGCTTGGTGTGCAGACGGCCCGCCGTGTCCACGAATAAATAGTCCGCGTGACGGGCGGTCGCAGCGGTGATGGCATCATGAGCCACCGCCGCGGGGTCGGCCTTGTCCGCGCCCGCGATGACGGGCACCTTGAGTCGTTGCCCCCAGAGTTTGAGTTGCTCGATGGCGGCGGCGCGGAAAGTGTCGCAAGCCGCCAGGACTGCGGTTTGGCCGCGCAATTGGATCATGTGCGCCAGCTTGGCGGAGGTGGTGGTCTTGCCCGTGCCATTGACGCCGACCATCGAAACGACCGTCAGGCCGTGGTCCGCTTTGCGCAGGGCCGATTGGTCGGAAATCAGGCTCTTCGCCACCTCGTTGCTGGCGATGGCAAAAACATCCACCCCGCCGTTGCCCTGGGTTTCATACGCCTTTTTGACGGCGGCCAGGATCTGCTCCGTCATCGGCATGCCCAAATCAGCGCCGATCAACGCGGCCTCCAATTCCTCCAAACTCCCCGAGGTCAGTTTCGGCGAGCGGGTGACAATGCGTTTGATTTCGTGCGCCAGCTTTGCGTGGGTTTTTTGCAGGCCGGCTTTGAACTTGTCGAATAATCCCATGAAATTAATCCCGAGTGCCGGCGGTGGAAGAGAGGGTCGCGGACCGGGCCCGGCGCGCTGCCGCCCGCTCCTTGAGCCTTTCGACGTGCTGATACGGCAGCTTGATTGAACCGATCAACGGCTTGCCCTTGTTCATGCCGTGGCAATCCGAGCCACCGGTGACCAGCAGATGGTAGGTATCCGCCATCTCCAAGTAGTGCTGCGCGGTGGAGGTGGAGTGCTTGGAATGAAAACATTCAATTCCATCCAAACCGCCGGCCACCATTCCTGGAATCATCTCATCGGAGCGGTTTAACCCCGGATGCGCCATGACCGCCACGCCACCGGCCTGCTGGATCAATTGAATCGCGTCAAGGGCGGACATCTTGAATTTGGGAACCCAGGCCGGACGGTGCATTTTGAGAAAACGTTCAAACGCTTCATCAAGGCTGCCGCAAAAACCCGCCTGCACCAGTGCCCGCGCCACGTGCGGCCGGCCCGGCGAACGGCAATTGGCAATCGCAAACACGGCGTCGGCCGACAAGGGAATATTGAGCTTGTTCAAGCGCGCCACCATCTCCCGGATTCTTTCCTGCCGCACCCCTTGAAAGCGGGCGACCTCGGTCAGGAATTTTTCGTTATCGAGATCGACAATGTAGCCGAGCAGGTGCAGTTCGGTGCCGTTGAACTCGGCGGTCAGTTCGGTGCCGGGGATGAACTCAATATTCTCGCCCTGACAAGCCACCGCCATGCGCGCGCACCCTTCCACCGTGTCATGGTCGGTCAATGACATGGCCGACAGGCCATGGCGCTTGCCGTGCGACACCAACTCCTCAGGCGTGTACGTGCCATCAGAAAAGTTCGTGTGTAAATGCAGGTCGGCGACCATTGGAGTCGGTTAGTTTTGAGTGCTGTGTAACAATATTATTTTACCACCCGCGCCGGTCTCATGAGTTCGCCTTTGACCTTGTCCAGGATGCCGTTGACGAACTTGCCGCTGTCCTGGGTCGAGAATTTTTTGGCGATATCCACCGCTTCATTAATGCTGACGACCGGGGGGATGTCCTCCCGATGCAGCATCTCGAAGATGGCCAACCGCAGGATGTTGCGATCCACCGCTGCGATCCGGTGCAAATCCCAATTCTGGGCGTATTTCTTGATGTGGGTGTCGGCTTCATCCCGATGCTCCAGCGTGCCGCGGATCAGCGGGTCGGCAAACAGGCGGACAGCCGCCTCCTCAACCGTCGGGGGCGGCAACTCCACCGTTTGCCCCCAGGTGGCATCGCCTTTGTCCTCCGCAATCGCCGCGGGGCGTTGGGAGTCCCAGAAATGGTCCAAGGCCTCATCCAGCTTTTCCGGCGGATTAAAATCGTACTGAAATAAAAATTGCACGGCGCGTTCCCGCGCCTCACGTCGTTTACCCATAAGTCTATGATGGCCGAGAAAGTCCGGTTGAGAAATGAAAATTTTCAATCCCGGCCGGTCGCGGTATGCGCCCCTTCCGGCCCAAGGTTCAACATCATTAAAATCAATGTCCGGCGGAGGATTTTCGATTAACCGTTTCACCGCCGACCCGCCACAATATACAAGGTGAACTTAGACCAGTTTGAGCTTTTCCGCCAGACAGCGCGCCTTTGTGCTGGCTTGCCGACGGGCGGGCGGTTAGCGTGCGCTGAGGCTTGGTTGTTCGTCCGTTTGGAGATTGATCCCGTTCGGGCCGCCAACCCGGTGTTCGGGCCCCCTCCTCCTTTATTCGGCCGTAGGGCTCGTCAGGCAATGAAGCGGGGTCCGATTCTGGAACTTTTAAACCACCATGAATGAATCAGAGCGTGCGGAATTGGAGCAGCTAAAAAGACGCATTTGGCAGATGCGCGACCAATTGGCCACGGTCGGTCGTGATTTGGAGTCATTGGAGGAGCGTCTGGCCCAACCGCCTCAACCGGCTGAACCCCAGTTGCCTGCGATCCAGCCCCTGGCACCCACGCCGATCGAAGCCACCCCTGCGCCTCAACCGCCGGCAGTTGCGCAGCCACCCTTGCGACCGGTAACCCCGCCCCCGTTACCGCCAGTTATCGTTCAACGCCCTCCCGCTCCGGTGGTCGCCCGAACTCAAGCCCAGCCCGCGCAGCCTCAAAAGCCCGCGCCAAGCGTCTCCGAACCGCAAAAGGAACCCTCTCCCGCGCTCGAAGCTCTGGTGGCGCACCGCCAGGCGCGGCGCAATGTCCCTGACGAAACTACCCGGGTTCCAACCTCCGAAGCAACCGCGACCCCACCAGCGAAGGAAACATCCTTTGAAATGCGCCTTGGCACCTTTTGGCTCGTGCGCATCGGCATCGTCATGTTGCTGACTGGGTTGGTGTTCTTTGGCGCTTATGCTTATCAAAACTTCATCCCCCGGCTGGGGCCCGCCGGGAAGGTGTCCCTGCTTTACCTGGCCAGCGGTGTGTTGCTGGGCGTCGGGGCCTGGTTGCAACGGAAAGAGGAAAAACTGAGGAATTATGCCCAGGTCCTGGTGGCGGGCGGGTTGGCGGCGGTTTACTTCACCACCTATGCTGCGCATCACATCGCCAATCTGCAGATCATTGAAAGCCCCCTGCTGGATGGAGCGTTGCTGCTTGGTTGGGCAGGCTTTGTCATTTGGCTGGCCGATCGGACGAAATCCGAGGTGCTGGCGCTCTTCGCCGTGCTGCTGGCGTATTACACCTCGGTGATCACGCACATCGGATTATTCACGCTCTACTCCAACCTCGTGCTGACCGTGGCCGCCGTCTTTTTCTTGGTGCGCAACCGTTGGGCGACCCTCTCCTTTGCGAGTTTGGTCGCGACCTACGCGAGTTATGCCTTCTGGCGGTTCTATCAAGACGGGCATTGGCATTGGGCATCCCCTGCGGAAGGGCTGTGGGCGGGAAACTACTTTCTGATCAGCTACTGGGTCATTTTCACGGCTGCGTTATTCCTGTCCAAACATGAACAATTCACGGGCGGTCGGCGTGCCACCTTCCTCAGCCTGAATAACGGCGCGTTCTTCACCGCTTTCATCCTGACGATGCTGCAGGTTCACGAGGGCGGTTTTTGGAAATTCTCGCTGGTTTACGGCACGGTGCTGATCGGGTTGGCGGGTTTGGCCTGGAGACTCCGGCCCGAGGATAAAGCTTTCCGCAACACCTATCTCACCCAGGGCCTGCTGCTGGTCACGCTCGGTTTTATCACTTATTTCACGGGGCTCCGTTTGAGTTTGGTCCTCGCGGCGGAGAGCGTGGTGCTGCTCCTGCTGGGGCAACAATTACAGAATCGCGTCATGCAGATCGGCGCCTACGCCGTGGCCGCCCTGGCGGTGGGTTTGTGTCTGCCCCACCTCCGGCCACTCGACCGCACCGGACTCATTCATGGCGTGGCCATCGGCGCGGCCATGCTGTTTAACGCCACCCGCTTCCGCAAGGAAGCCACTTATGAGAAGAGCGCCGCGCATCCGCAAACAGTCTTTTTCACCAGTCTCGCCCTCCTAGTCTGGCTGGTGACCTCCTGGCAGAACACCACCCTGCCCTGGCGTGGCCTGGTTCTCGCGTTCGAAAGCACCCTCCTGCTTTGTGCCGTGCGTCCGTTGGGCAACCGGTTCCTTGGCTTGGGCTCGCTGTTTTTTGCCGGTCTTGCGGTCGGCTGGCAAATGTTCGACTTCGTCAATCAAGCCGGGCTTAACTTCGTGCTGCCTCTGCAAGTGGGCTGGGAGCAGGGTGCGTTGATCGGAGCCGCCATGCTGGCCAACGCCCTCTGGCAACGACACCAGTCACCACTCCGCCTGGGACAAACCTTCGCGCCCGCAGTCACGCTTTATACCTGCCTCAGCCTGGCAGCCTGGCTGGCGGTGACCTGGTTGTTCACGCCGCGTGACTATCTTGTGCCGTTGTTGGCGGTGGAGGCGCTGCTGTTCACGGTCGCGTTTTATCCGCTGCGCCTGCCTGAGCTTACCCTGTTCGGGCAGGCCTTTCTCATCCTCGCACAACTCCTGTGGATGCTCGGCTCAGGGCCGGAACAGCCTAACCGGCCTTGGTGGAATCCGGTGACCGTGATCGCGATCACCCTGGCGCTCAGCGCGTGGTGGCAACGGCAAAAGGCCTTGAAATTACGCCTGGAAATCCAACAAGTGTTGCAGGGTATATACGCGCTGGCCGTTGTTGGCCTCCTCTATTTCTGGCTGGAGCCAAGGGTGACAGGACCCGACTGGCTGGCGTTCGCGAGTCTGCTCGCCCTGGCGCTGACGGCCTATGGCGTGTGCACCCGCTTTTGGCTGCTGGCGGCGGCCGGACAGATTTTGTTAGTAATCAGCGGCTATGAATTTGTGCGACAGCTCGTGTCGAGCAAACCGGCCTGGTACCTCCCGCTCGCGCCGGTGTTTGTGCTGGCGCTGCTCTCGGCTGGCACGGTCGGGTGGTTTAAGCGCCGGCCGGAAGCCAAACCGGAATTGGCCCAACCGCTGTTGAACGTGAGCCTGGTTTATCGGGTCGTGGCCTTGGCCATGTCGCTTTGGTGGATTTACAAATACATCCCCGCGCGCGAACAATGCTGGGTCCCGGGACTGATTGGCGGGGTGTTGTTTCTGCTGGCCGGTTGGCGACGCAACCAAGAATTGCTCATTTTCAGCGGTATTTTCACGATCACCGGCGTGCTCCGGTTCTGGCTGCCGCTGGATTCCGCTCCGGCGGTGTATTGGCCGAACCTCCTCGTCCTCCTCCTCCTGCTGGCGCAGCAACGAATCGCCAAGCGGTGGTCAGACCGCTACCACCTGCCGGCGCAGGCCCAGGCGGGCATCATGGTGGTCGGCTCGCTCAGCCTGTGGCTTTATCTCTCCCGTTGGGTCGTGACCGGGGCGGATGGTTTTTATCTCACCGCCACCTGGTCCGGGCTGGCGCTGGTCCTGTTCGTGCTGGGCATGAGACTGCGCGAGCGGGTGTATCGTTGGCTGGGCCTGGGGGTGCTCGCCTGCGCGGTGGGGCGGGTGGTGTTCATCGACATCTGGAACCTGGAGATCATCTACCGGATCCTGAGTTTCATGGCCTTGGGCATCGTGCTCCTGGTGCTTGGCTTCCTCTACAACAAATATCAGGACCGGATTAAAGAGTGGCTGTGAGGCACGGTCCGGCTCCGGGTGGCCTGAAAACCCGCGGGAATTGGCGCTGTTTCCGGTGTTAAACCGGACGCGAATTTATTCCAATTCCAAATCCGGCTCAGTCGATTTGGCCAATCGGCCAAGCCCGCTGTTGAGGCTCACGCTAAAGCCGATCAGGCCGGTGAACATAAACATTTCGGAGTAAAGCGAGCCGAACAGGAAGACGAAGCCGAAAATACGCACGATGAAAAACGCCAGCAAAAAAGTGTTGATGTTATGAAGTGCCGGGTCGCCGAAGCGATATTTCTGGTAAAGGAAGCGCACGGAGGCTGAAAGAAACCAGACGAAAGCCGCCACGCCAAAAATGCCGAAGGGAATGATGACGGACAACGGCCCGCTATGATAATCACCTGACACGACGCCCGAGTTCTCACCCGCCTTATTGCCAGCAAATCCGGAAACGATCGACATGTACAAATCCCCAGGGTCGATCGTATAGCCCTTGCCTTTGAAAAAATATTTCGGGATGTCAGGCAACACTTGCCTCCAGATTTCGAACCGCCAAGCGGTGGAGCCTTCAGCGTCATTACGGGCTCCGATATCCACATTAATCGGCAGAAAGCTGAGCGTTCGCTGCATGGCGAGCGGCATTTTGTGGGCGAACGGCAGGATCAGCGCGCTGGCGAGCAAGGCCCCGCCCAACAGCATCAACAGGTACCGGGGCCGGCAGAGGCCCTCCCAGTAAAAAACCGAGAGGAAGGTCAGGCAAACCAGGACGAGCGCCGAGCGGAACCCGCAAGCCAAACCGGCGAACATGGCGAGCGCGAAAATAACCAGGCGCCAAGGCCGCTTCAAATCAAACAGGCCGCGAACGCCGTAACGCGCCAGCATGTAACAAACCACCCCGATGACTGCCGGGATGAGGCTGCCCAAACGAAACATATCTCCCTGTTCGGCGATCACATCTTTGCTTTCCGAGAAGGCGTCCTCCACTGGAAACATCGCGGCCACAAAGTCCACCCCCGACAACGCGGCCAGGTAACCCACGCCAACCACCAACGCGGATAGAAAGAACACGGCGACATACCAATTAACCTTATGGGGGTCGATCCGTCGCCCCGCCAAGGCGAAGTAGCCCAGAATGCCCCCGATCAGCAGAAAATACCGCTTGCCCCCAAAAGTACTTGACCCCATGGACCGTAACCCGAGCCCACCGGTGGCAAAGGCGGTGATAACCACCACTCCCGCCAAGACAGCCAGGGACAAAGCCACGGAGCGCACCGCGAAGAGGCCTTGATTACGGCCGATGGAACGATCCAGGAGTGAAAAGAACAGGCTGACGAACGTCATGGCCAGGCACAGGGAGGGGTTTCCCGGGAGGAAAAACAAAAGACACACCGCGTTCCAACTGGCAAGCAGCAGCACGTGATGCCAACGCATGAGCAAAGGGATGCTCAGCACCGCGAGCACGAGGATCACCACAGCCACGCTGCCCGATTCCAAGGGCTCCGCCAAAAAGTAGCCGATGAGGACTGCCAAGGGCAGGCAAACCCCATACATCAGATAAGACCGCGGTAGAGCAAATGAACTGGCCATTCTAGCCTATTACTAAATGGAATTCCCGGAGCAGCGCAACCTTAATTTTCCGTCTTTGGCAATGCCCGGCTTGACGACTGCCGGGGCCACAAACACCGATGGTTACTTAATCACGCTGCCGCACTGCAAGCAAGCGACTTCTAAATTTCCCCCTGTAAAGCCAGACCCTTTCAATTTCAACAGGGTTGGGAAATGCCGCCCGGCAACCTCCCCGTCCCAGCCGGCTGCCTAACGAACGATCTCCTTGCGCCGCACGGTTTCCGGGCTCCGGGTTTGGGGTCCTTTAAGGCGATTGCGACCCCAACGCATGATCGGCAGGGAAAAACCATGATAAACCACAATGGCCACCCCCAGGCTCAGGAGCGTCGGCAGCCCGACCATGAATGAATAACGAAAAATATTTCCGTTGGCACTGACCAGCCATTCGCGAAAGTAATTTTGCGCCAACTGGTGGATCAGAAACCATTCAAAGCTCACGACGCCCAAGAATCTCAGAACCGGGGAGGAAAACAATCGCGAGCCGAGGCAGGCGGGATCGAAGACAAAGAAAAGCATTAGGAAAGCGCCGAGACCGGACAGCAGATGGATCAAGTCAATGTCCCCGGGCCGCGGTAAACGACCATCGGACATCGCGAAATGAGTCGCCAAGCCAGCCAGAAATATCACCCCCAACCCGGCGTAGCCCAAACGCGCAAGGTGACGCCAGCGGACGGGTTCGGTGGCCATCGCGATGTAAAAGGAACTGAACAAAACTCCCCAAGCAAAGGTGTCCAGCGAGCTGGGAAAACGGCTCGCGAGGAAGAACCATTCGTCAGGTTTGGTCTCGGCCGGCCAGGTCAGCCGGCGCGTCACCATCGGCACGATGATCAAAACGGCAAACAAGATCCAACCCGTCACCCGCACCTTTCGCCGGCGCAAGGCGAGGAAAAGGAATGGGAGCGCCACATAAAACCCGATTTCGACCCATAGGCTCCAGAGCACGCCGTTGAAAGCCTTGGGTAAGGGAACAAAGTGGGCGATGCCGGTCGCCCAGAAAAACCCGATTTTAAACCAAGCCGGGTCGTGATCGTGCCAGAATTTGAACATTACCAGGACGATCGTCGAAAGGTAAAGCGGCGGCAGAATCTTCAAGGCACGCCGGGCGGCATAGCCTTTGTGATACCAAAATTCCGGATTTTGAGCGCGGCCGCGAAAGAAAGGCAGGGAGAGCAAAAAAGCGGATAAGACAAAAAACATTGGGACCCCAAGCCATCCCTGACCAATTACCCGGTGAAGCTGGACATAAAATTTTGGCCCGTCCGGATTGACATAAAGCCCATGTGAGAATACCACCAGCAGGATGGCCATCCCCCGCAGGCCGTCCGCAACATCAAAATGCACTCCAGAACTTGGAGCGACGAACCAATGCTTAAGATGTTGTTGCAGCCAGCGGCGCATGCTCCTTAAGTTACGAACTCATACCCAACCCGACAACCAAATCTTACGGACGCTCGGCACTGCGCAAAGCCGGATCCGGGAAACAGCCTTTTTTCTTGCCCTCCAACTTGGCGGCGATATGGTTTATGGGCGAGTTTTCACATGTTTAAATCTCCGGTTGTGTACGTTCCCGGCGCTTTACCAGCTTCGGGCAGATTGAGTTTACGGTCGCCAGTGTGTAAGAACGATTCCTTGCCATTATGAATGAAAGAAAGCCTTTGGCCTGGAGTGATTTTCAATTGCTGACGCTGGCGCTTGGTTTGCTGGGGTGTATTGCTCTTTTTCACCTGGGCAGCGCGGCCGCCGGCAAATCTTATTACCGGGATATCCACCTGGGCACCGCGTTGGAGTTTGCCAGGACCCGGATTGATATTTTCCATCCCATCATAGTGGGTTTCAACGCCACGCAAACGCCGACACCGCAGGAATTACCGCTCTGGCAGGCCGCAGCCGCCTTGGGCTTCAAAGTTCTGGGGCCTTGGTTCGGTTGGGCAAATTTGATTTCGCTGCTGCTGTTCAGCACCTGCCTGTTTCCGCTGTATCAGCTCGCCAAGGCGTATGGCGGTACGCGGTGTGCCTGCTGGACGTTGGTTTTTTTCCTGGCTGAGCCGCTGGTCTTTCTTCACGCCGGGCTGGCCAGCACGGATGGCTTTTCCCTCGCCAGCACCATCTGGTTCCTGTTCGCCGCCGTCAGGCTGCTGCAAACGTCGCGGCCGATCTGGTGGCTGCTCGCCTGCGCCACGGGCACGGTGGCGATCGTTTCCAAGCTTCCCTTTTTCATGGCCGCCGGACTGACGATCTTCTTGCTGACAGTCTGCTCCTACCGAACTTCGCTTCGCGCCTGGCTGCTGATGGGGAGTATCGCAGCGTTCACCGGCGTGGTTTTCTTTGCTTGGACCGGTTATGCCAACCGGTGTCTCGCGCTGGCGGAGTTCCCCTACGTGGATTTGCGGGCTTCCAGTTCCAACATGGTATTCTGGTACTTTGGCGATTTGCATTTTCGCCTCTCGCCCGGACCCTGGGTAAAAGGCGCGTGGCGGATGCTCAATGCTTGTTTCGGGAGCATGGCGCTGGCGGGCCTCTCGGTGGTTTCGCTGCTGTTCCTGCAAAAAAACACGTTCGCGAAATTGTGGCTCGCCGGCGCCGTGCTCACCACGCTGGTATTTACACACCTGGTGCTCCATCACTGGCATTATTTTCTGATGTTCACACCCGCCATCGCGCTGCTTTGCGCCAGCACGGCGGTCGCCTGGGAAAAATCGCTGGCCTGCGACAGCCGGGGGAAATCGCACCTGGCAATGGGTGTCGTTGCGCTGGCCCTGCTGCTTTCGCTCGCCCAGGGGTTGGTGGGGATGAAGATAGTTTTGTTCCAGGATCCCTTCGAAAAAAAGATGGTTGAGATCATCAAAACCCATTCCTCGGAAGCGGACAAAATGTTGATCGCGGGAGGCAGTTGGGGTGGGGAGGAATTATTTTTGGGCCATCGGCAAGGTCTATCCATTTGGAACACCCAACTTCTGGAAGACCCGGCGCATCGCCTGCGCTTGAAGGAGCTCGGTTATAACAAACTGGTGATGATCAGCCAATCCCCGCTTCTGGTTGCCGCCCAGGCGGTCAACCCCGGCGAGGGCGGAGCGCCGCGCAAAAGTTACCGTGAATTTATGACACCGGCGGTCACCAATTGGCCCACCCTGTACGAGAACGAGGATATCTTGATCAAGGAGATCCCGTGAGAGCGGACGGCTGAAAGGCTCGCTCAGCGAAGCGGCGGGTCTCTCCGCACCTGGCTGCAGTCTTCCGCCTTGATGACACAAACCTGGCCACCAAGACTTCAGCCCAGCGGAGGATCCTTTCCAAAATCCTTTTTAGGGTTTGCGAAACCGTCCGGTTTACGTTGGGATTGAGGGTGTCCGGGGGTTCTCCCACAGATGGATTCATTGCTTTTTGATTGCCAATAATGGTTACATTCGTCAAGTTTACAGAACTAATGCAGGTGTTCAGCCGCGATTCTTGTCCCGCCAGGCACCGATTGCGGCGAAGGCTTTCACTCCTCAGCGTTTCAAATGTGCCAACGGTACGTCAAGACGCCATCTGGCATTTCTGAAGCTGCGTGATGAATTTTGCAAAAAATTGTGAGTTGAGCCTGATCATACCGTGCTATAATGAGGCCGAGGTGTTGCCCCTGCTCGCAACCCGGCTCCTCAAGAGTTTGGCGGCTTTGAATCTTTCCTGGGAGGTGATCTTCGTCGATGACGGCTCGGTGGATACAACCAGTCAACAATTGGCCGCGATGCATCTGGCCGAACCCCGGTTCAAGGTGCTCTCATTCTCCCGAAATTTTGGCCATCAAACGGCCATCTATGCGGGATTATCCCATGCGTCAGGCCAGTGGGTGGGGATCATGGATGCGGACCTGCAGGATCCTCCAGAAATTCTGTCCTCGTGCATGGAGAAGCTGCGCGAGGGATATGATGTGGTTTATGCCGTGCGAAGAAAGCGGAAGGAGAACCTCCTTAAACGCATCGCTTACGCGCTTTTTTACCGGATCCTGAAGCAAGTGGCCGAAATTGACATTCCGCTGGACTCCGGGGATTTCTGCGTCATGAGCCGGCCCGTGGTGGAAGTGCTTCGGCAATTGCCGGAACGCAATGTGTTTCTGCGCGGTCTGCGGGCCTGGACCGGGTTCCGGCAAATCGGTGTGGAGTATGAACGAGAAGCCCGCGCCGCCGGCGAAACCAAGTATCCCCTGAAGAAGCTGGTGCGCCTGGCCACGGACGGGATTTTCGCCTTTTCCACCCTGCCGCTTCGTCTCTCGATCTACCTGGGATTGTTCGTACTCCTCGCCTCGATGGGGCTGGGGTTCTTCAACATAGCCTGGAGAATTTTTGGTTTCCGGTTCATGGGACACACCGCGGCCGAGCTGCCTGGCTGGACCACCTTGGTGTGCGGCATGCTTTTTCTAGGTGGTGTCCAGCTCCTGATTTTGGGATGCATTGGGGAATATATTGGCCGGATTTACAGCGAGGTGAAGCAACGCCCGCGGTGGATCGTTCGCGAAACCCTTGGGCTTGCACCGCAAGGCGAAGACCGAGTCGCGCGGACTGAACCTTGAAATGACAAATCAGGCCTGCCGTGGCAACCGCAGGTCCGGGGCGGACAGCATCGGACAAACCATTGGTCGCGGGGGGCGGTTGGGGCGGAGAGGAATTATTCCTTGCCAACCGCCAGAGCCTGTCCATCAGGGATATCGCTCTCCTGGCCGATCCAGCGAATTATCACCGCCTCAAAACCCTCGGCTACACCAAGCTCGTGATGGTGAGCGAATCCCCTTTGCAGGCCGCCACCCGGGCCCTTAATCCCGGAGAAGGTGGGTCGCCCCGCGAGACCTACCGCAAATCCCTGATGACGATAGTGCAGGATTGGCCTCCGGTCTATCAGGATGAAGACATCCTGATCAAAGAACTACCGTGAGAGTTGGCCGTTGCCGCTCCTGGGATTCGAAAAGTCCGCTTACGCTTTGCGCGCGCTGACCAGAAATTGTTTCCCGAACAGTTGCCAGGCCGGTCGCATTTTCAGGTAGAGCCGCAGAAAGAGGAGAGGATACCGGGGACGCCTCACCATGGTGTAGGGCAGAAATTTTCCCACGCACAAATCGACCTTGAATCCGCGCGTCTCCAGGGCCTCTTCCATCGCCTTCTCGGTCAACGGCACGTGGTGGTCCCAAAAGTCCCAATACTTGCCGGGCAGATGCTTGATGTTGGGCCCCATGGCGATCAGGCGCCCGCCAGGCGCAAGGCAGCGCCACACTTCATCCAGCGTTTTCCCCAGCGCGGCGCGGCCGGGCAGATGTTCGAAGAAGTTGCTCGTAAAGACCACGTTCAGGGAATTGTCCTCCAACTGCCACCTCGTCGAGCAGTCCTGCTCCAGAAAAGTCACGCCTTGATCGAGGAAACGCGCGGCCTGCGGATTAAGATCCATGGCGTATTTCCGGCCACAGCGGACCTGGTTAATGAACTCCCCGTACCCACACCCCAGGTCCAGGACCACGTCCGAGGAACCGATGTATTGCTGAAAGACGTCCGTCAACAGCACCGACCAGACCCGAAACCTGTAGGCCCGGGTTTGCTCAAAGCGCGCCTTGTAAATTCGTTCCAGCTCAGCAGGGTCGTTGGCACTCATTTTTTCTTGTAATCGCCCCGGCTGAAGTATTTCTCCAGCCAGATGTAAAGGCAGATGAAGAGGTAGCGGCTGCCCATTTCCTTGATTTTTAATTTGGCTTCGCCGGTCCGGCGGTTGCGCCAGGTGATGGGGATGACGGTCCAACTGAAGCCGCGAACAATGGCTTTGAGCGGCAATTCCACAGTCAAATTGAAATGGGGCGCGATCAACGGGCGGCAGCCGTCGATGACTTCCCGGCGGTAGGCCTTGAACGCATTAGTGGTGTCGTTCAGGCGGATGGCGAAGAGGGTCTTGATGAAAAAATTCGCCAAGCGGTTGAGCAGGAGCTTGATGCGGGGATAATCGATCACTCCCCCACCTTTCAGGAAACGGCTGCCAAAAGCGCAATCATAGCCCTCGTTCAACAGCTTCCAATACCGGACCACATCGCGGCAATCATCGGACTCATCAGCCATCATGATGACGACGGCGTCCCCCTTCATATTGTTCAGCCCGTGGATGATCGCCCGGCCGAAGCCGTGCAAACCGAGGTTTTGCACCGGCGCGAGCGCGGGGATTTTTTCCTTCAGGGCGGTGAGCAATTCCCACGTGCGATCGCTGCTGCCATCGTCCACCACCACAATTTCGTGCGGCACATTGTGGATGCGCAGTTCCACATGCAGATGCTCCACGGTCGAACAAATACAACCCTCCTCGTCGCGCGCCGGCAGGACGATGGACAGGAGCGACAGCGGGCGTGGGCTGGGAGGCGGGGAGATCATGTGTCAGTAGAAAGGTCCAACCAGTCGGGATGGCTTTCCGCGTGTTGGGCGATTTCGTCCAGAATTTTCTCGAGCGTGATGGCTGGCCGCCAGCGCCAGATTTGCTCCGCCCGAGCCGCGCTGAGGATCAACCACGGCACATCGTACAGCCGGCCCTGCGGTTCGCGCTTCACCTCGTGCGGCCCAAAGCGCCGGGCACACCAGTCGGTCAACTGCGCCAAGGACATGGCATGATCCGTGCCGCCGCTGACGTTCAGCACCCCGCTATTTTTTCCCGAAGCATTCATTTGCTTGAGCACCAGTGAAACAAGGTCGCGGGGATGAAGGCAATCCCGCACTTGATGGCCGGTGCCGCCGAAACCGATATACTTGAGAGGCCGTTTCCGGCGATGGGAGTGAATCCAAAATGAAAAAATGCCCTGGTCCGCCCGGCCGAACTGCCCCGCGCCGGCCAGCACGCCGCAGCGATTGACGTAAACCGGAAAATCAAAAGCCGCGCCATACTCCAGCACCAACAGCTCGGAAGCCAGTTTCGAGGAACCGTAAAGGGAGAGCGGCGGTTCGGTGGAGAAATTCTCGGTGACCCCATCCGGCGTCAGCCCAAGCCCCTTGAACTCATGGTAGGCGGGGATGAAAGCGTTGCCTTTGGTTTCCATCTTCAAGCCGGCCAGGTGCGGCAAAGAGTAAACCCGGCTGGTGCTTAACATGAGGAAGCCGCATTTGGCCCGTTTGCAAAATTCCAGCAGGTTGAGCGTGCCAATCAGATTGTGCTCGATCAACTGGCGGCTGCTCGTCTGCCCTTGCACGCCGGCCAGCACGCTCGGATTTGCCGCGGCATCGATGATCCAATCCACCGCCGGCAAGGCTTCCAGGTCGCTGGGATTGCGGATGTCCCCGTGGAAGAGTAGCACACCGTGCTTTTTCCAGCCCTGACGGTTCAACTCACTGCCCGGGCGGATCAGGTTATCCAA
>JAQGOT010000260.1 GCA_028293465.1 Pedosphaera sp.
TGATGCGTTGATCAACAAGGATCTGCTGCGGCTGGCGCCGAAGTCGGCGGAGATCATTTATGGCGGCAAACGGTCCAAGGATCATGCCATTCCGCAGGATGAATTGAACGATTTGCTGGTGAGCAAGGCGCGGGAGGGGAAGACGGTGGTCCGGTTGAAGGGGGGCGATCCTTATGTGTTCGGCCGCGGCGGCGAGGAGGCGGAAGAGCTGGCGGCGGCCGGGATTTCGTTCGAGGTGGTGCCGGGGATTTCGTCGGCGGTGGCGGGGCCGAATTACGCGGGCATCCCGATCACGCACCGCGATTATTGCTCGAGTTACACGGTCATCACCGGCCATGAGGATCCGAACAAGGATGAATCGACGATTGACTGGGCGCAGGTGGCAAAGATTCCCGGCACGAAAGTGGTGCTGATGGGTGTCTCGCGGATTCGGGAGATTTCCAAGGAACTGATCGCGAACGGCCTGCCGGGCAGCACGCCGGTGGCGATGGTGCGCTGGGGCACAACGGGCCGGCAGCAATCCATCGAGGGGACGCTGACAAGCATCGCGGACGTGGTGGAAAAGACGCAGTTCACCGCGCCGGCGGTGACGGTGATCGGTGATGTGGTGAAGCTGCGAGGGAAGTTGAATTGGTATGAAACGCGGCCGCTGTTTGGCCAGCGGATCGTGGTCACCCGCACCCGTGAACAGGCGAGCCAGCTCTCGCGCCAGCTTACGGAGTTGAGCGCGGAAGTGCTGGAGATCCCGACGATCAAGATCGTCCCGACGGATCGGCATCAGGACCTGGCGGATGCCCTGCTGGAATTGAACTCCTACGATTGGATCGTTTTTACGAGCCCGAACGGGGTGACGATGTTTTTCGAATATTTTTTCAGGGGGTTCGAGGATATGCGCGACATCGGGGGCGTGCGCATCGCGGCCGTGGGCCCGGCCACCGCCGCCAAGCTGAAGGAGCTGCATCTGAAGGTGGATTTGATGCCGGACGAATACATCACCTTAAAGATTGCGAAGGCGTTTACTGATTATGAGAGCATCGACAATTTAAAGATACTTTTGATGCGCGCGGAAGTGGCCAACCCGGAACTGCCCGAGGCGCTGGAAGCGATGGGGGCGATCGTGGATGATGTGGCCTGTTACAAGACGGTGCCCGAGACGGAGGACACGACCGGGGCGGCAGCCCAATTACAAGAGAGCGGCGCCGACTGGATTACGTTCACGAGCAGTTCCACGGTGGAGAATTTTCATGCGCGGTTTGATTTGCCGGCATTGTTGCAGAAGTTTCCGCAAATCAAGCTGGCATCCATCGGACCGGAAACGAGCAAGGCACTGGAGGCGCTGGGGTTGAAACCAACCGTCGAAGCCGACCCGCATACAATCGACGGGCTGGTGAAGGCGCTGCTGAATCAAAAGCCTGAAACGGCGGCGGCTCCGCCGGCGAAGCCGGAGCGCAAGCTGAAGGGTCCGGCTAAAGCGCGGTCCAGAGCGTGAGGCGACGCGGCATCACGAATTCAAAAAGTGATCGAGCAAAATATGGGATTCGATGCCTTGGATTTCGCGCAACAATTCCACTTGGGGGTGGGATGCGGGCTGACGGGCAACCTTTTCGCAAAGGTTGATGAAGGCGAAGGGATCCCACTCGCCGTGGGGAAGCAAGTTGGCGCGCAGCTCCGGATCAGGCCGCGCTTCCAGGAGTGCCGCAGTCTGGTCGCTCATTTGAGGAAAAGTATCGTGGCCCCCGACTCGCCGGAACCAATACCTGGCGTTCCCGTAATCCCGCTCGCGGCGATGGACGATGCCATGGAGGAGGCTGCCATCGGCGTCCTCGATGCCTTGAGCGATGGCATGGGCGGCGTCCAGGCGGTCGTGCCAGAGAAGAATGAGAGCGCGGATCAAATCACGGTTGTTGGAAGGCAAATCGGTTCGGGCGAGGAGGCTTTCCAAGGGTTGGTCCAATTGATCATGCGGCAGGACGGCTTGGCGCGGCCCCGGCCCCAATTCGGGCAAACCGCCGATTGCCAACAAGTTCCGAAATTCCTGAAGGTTGGAAGTCACTGCCATGGCAGCAACTTAAGGTGGGTTGGGGGCAGCTTCAAATGATTTTGTGCGAACGATTTGGCCGCGCGTTTGTCCATAAAGACGTTCGCCCGTTCCCCCGGATCACGGCGGCACAAGAACGGGCCGACAGGGCTGAGTGGATGATACTTGCGCAGGCTCCAATCCACAGGCAAAACTCTGTGGGTAAAAAGCAATGTTAAGACTGTTGCAACTGTCCGAAGATAAAGGGCTTCGCCGCGATTGGCGAGGCCGCACGGCTTGTTGGTCGGTGCTGCTGCTGCTATTCACGGGGTTCGCAGCAGGGGCGGCGAGTTTCACCGCGTCGCTTGACCGGGACACGATCACCCTGGGTGAAACGGCCACGCTGACCTTGGCCTTTGAGGGTGGTTCACCGACAGCGCTCCCGGCGCTGCCAAACCTGCCCAATCTGCGATTTACAGGACATGGGCAGTCCAGCCAGTTCGAGATTGTAAACGGCCAAACTTCCTCTACCATCTCGCATACCTTCATGCTCATGCCCGCGCAGGCAGGCGAATTCACGATTCCCGAGTTGAGCGCAGATATTGGCGGCCAGATTTTCAAGAGTCAGCCAGTCACGCTGAAGGTCCTTAAGGCTGGCACCCCAGTTCCAGCCGCTACCGCCGCCAATACGCAACAAGCGTTTCTCAAGCTGATTGTGCCCAAGAACGAGGTGTATCTGGGTGAAATATTGCCGCTGGAGATTCAACTCTACATACAATCCGGGCAACTGGCGGAGATGCCACACTTCAAGGAAGAAGGCTTCATCCTCGGCAAAATGTTGCAACCGGCCAAATCGGAAACCATCTTCAACAATCGCCGGTACATTGTGGTGAGTTTCAAGAGTTACGTCGTGGCGGTAAAAGCCGGAAAGATTGAGCTGGGGCCGGCCACGATGGCGGTCAATGTTCCAAAACCTGATTCACGGAGAAACTTTTTTGGCGAATACGTTGACTGGCAATCGCTGCCCTTGCAAAGCGAACCGGTCTCCATCCAGTCGAGGCCGGTGCCAAAAGAGAACGCACCGGCCAATTTCAGCGGCGCGGTGGGGAATTTCGCGCTCAATGTGAGCGTGAGTCCAACGAACATCGCGGTGGGTGACCCAATCATGGTGAAAATCCAGATCAGCGGCCAGGGTGCAGTGGATGCGGTGACCTTGCCGGACCAACCCGGCTGGCAACAGTTCAAGCGCTATCCGCCGACCAGCGAGTTTCAACCGTCCGATCAGTTGGGTCTGAGCGGCACCAAGAGCTTTGCGCTGACCGTTGTCCCCGAGAACATGGAGGTCAAGGAACTGCCGCCGTTTTCGTTTAGTTTTTTTGACCCGGACCAGAAGCAATATCGCACGCTGACGCAACCGGCGGTGCCGCTGACCGTCCGGCCCAGCGCCGCTTCACTACCGCCAATCGTGGCGTCGAACGCAACCGCGACAACGGACAATGCCCCACCGACCGCGCGGGACCTCATCCATATCAAGCCCCGGCCCGGCCTACTGGCGGAAGTGCAATCGCCGCTGGCGGTGCGACCCTGGTTTATCGCGGCCCAAGGAATCCCCATCTTGGCGTGGCTTTCGCTGCTCATCGGACGGAAACAAAAGGAACGGCTGTCGAGCAACCCGCGCCTGCGGCGGCAACGGCAGGTGGAGCAAATCATGCGAAACGGTTTGAAGGAATTACAGCAGTCCGCAAATGCGAACGAGCAGGAGGCATTCTTCGCCACGCTTTTCCGGCTGTTGCAGGAGCAATTGGGTGAACGGCTGAACCTGCCGGCGTCGGCCATCACCGAAGCGGTGGTGGAGGAGCGCCTGCATGCCCATCGAGTGCCGGAGGAGACGCTGGGCTTGTTGCGCGAATTGTTCCACGCCTGCAACCAGGCGCGTTATGCCCGGCAGGCTAACAACGAAGAATTGCTCTCGTTGGTGCCCAAGTTTGAACTGGCACTGGGTGAATTGAAAAAAATCAACCGATGAGAGCGGGAAAAGAAAAGTTAGGATCCAAGCAGCGGAACGGAAGGAGCCGAGGGGTGTGGCGTTTGCCGTTCATGGTTTTTCTTTTACTCCTGGCCGTTGGGCCGATCAGGGCGGCTGACCTTTCTGCCAGCTTTGAACAAGCGAACAAGCTTTACGAGGAAGGCAAATTTGCGGCAGCGGTGGACGCATACAACACGCTGCTGGAGACCGGCCGCGCCTCGACAGCGATTTATTTCAATCGCGGCAACGCTTTTTTCAAGCTGGGCCAGGTTGGCCGGGCAATCGCTTCTTATCGGTTAGCCGAGCAGATTTCGCCGCGCGACCCCGACTTGCAAGCGAACCTCCGATTCGCGCGCACCCAGGCCCGGGGCGGCACACAGTACCGAAAAGATCTTTGGCATCGTTGGCTGGGAGCCTTGACACTGAACGAGTGGACGCTGCTCACGGCGGCAGCCGCGTGGCTCCTCCTCGGGCTGTTAGCCATCGCACAGTGGCGTCCGGAGTTGGGCCGGAAAATGCGCAATTGGCTGGTGACGGCAGGACTCACTGTTTTCCTTCTGGGCATCAGCCTGGTCGGCGCCTTGAATAACGGATATTTCACCACCACGGCGATTGTCATCACGGGGGAGGCCGAGGTCCGGAACGGGCCGCTCGACGAATCACAAACCGCGTTCAAGGTTCGCGATGGTGTGGAGTTAAATGTGCTTGACCGGAAGGATGACTGGTTGGAGGTCGTTGATCCTGCGCAGCGCAGCGGTTGGGTGCGTCAGAGTCAGATGCTCATCTTCGAACCGGGAAGAGAGCACAAATCCAAGTTGTAAATTTTAGAACAAAGATCAGGCTCCACCCGCAGGCGGACTTGACGTCACGACTTTCCAAGACGGCATTTTGATGTATGATAGATCATTAGGGAATGTTGATTAAAAATTGGCGATAACCACACACCAATTATGGAAATATTTTTTAAGAATCTCACGCCGGAGGAAGGCACGGCGGAAAAGCTGCTGAAGGATTTGCGCACCTTGCGGGAGGACACAGAAGAGTTGTTCG
>JAQGOT010000265.1 GCA_028293465.1 Pedosphaera sp.
GATTCAGCAGGTTCACTACCGGAACGTTCGGTGATTTCGGAGATGGTTGATTTGAGAACTTCAAGTTTGGTTTCCGCGGAGCGGAGAGCGACGGATTTGTCTTTGACACTGACGACCGTACCGATGATCCCGCTGCCGGTGACGACCTTGTCGCCGGGGCGAAGAGTTTGAAGCAAGGCGGCGTGTTCCTTGGCTTTCTTGGACTGCGGACGGATCATGATGAAATAGAATACGACGATCATCAAAGCGACGGGGACGAACGTGATCCAACCCGGAGGCTGCGCCGCAGGGGGTGCGACGGCGTCGCCCAGAACCACAGTGAAAGTGTTCAAATTCATAGCTTCAAATAAAGTGAGCCGCTAAATCTAAGGATGCTAACGCATTTGGCAAGCGTTATAAGAGCACTTTATAGCACCCCACCCCCAACCGCCAGATGGAATTTCCACATAGATTGGGGCGTTCGAGGGGAGAATCGCCTCGTCGGACGCGGGAAAGACCCCATTCTAAAGGGTATCAAGGCACCTCCCGGCAGGGGTTGACCGAATTCAAGGGCACTCCTAAAGGCGTCCGACCCCACCCCGCCCGAATGAATAAATAGTTTTGCTTCAAGGATATCCGTTCGCTATGGTTGCCGCGTTGGCCATTTCTCGAACATGAAGCCCTTCTCAAGTGTGCGGGTTCGTTTGGTAGGGATTGTCTTCCTGGCCGTCACTCCAGCGTTAGCAATCCTGTTCCTTACCGGCGCGCCGTGGGTTGGGTTCACCTTGGGACTTCTGCCGCTCGCGGCCGCTTGGATTGGCGGCGAAATGTTCATTTTGCGGCAAGTGCGGGCGCTGCTGGGTGCCGTAAAAGGGCTGGCGGCGGGAGATTTGAGCAGCCGGACCGGCTTGCGGTCGGAACGAACCGAACTCGGCGAATTGGCCCGATCCTTCGACACGATGGCTGCCGCGCTCGAACAACAAGTCCGGGAGCGCGAGCGGAGCGAACGAGCGCTGCTCAACCGGGCTCATCAGCAAACCGTCATCGCTGCTCTCGGACAATTTGCCTTGGTCACCTCTGACCTCTCCACCCTCCTGAATCAAGCGACGATGTTGATCGCCCAGACGTTGGAGGTGGAGTATTGCAAGGTCTTGGAGCTTAAACCCGACGGGAGGAGCCTGCTTTTACGCGCGGGCGTGGGTTGGAAGGAAGGATTTGTCGGGCAATTCGAGTTGGATGGCGGACCATCCTCGCAAGCCGGTTATACCCTCTCCTCTGGTGAACCCGTGGTCGTTCCGGATTTGCGCGAGGAAACGCGGTTTCAGATTCCCGAGTTTCTGATTGAACATGGCGTGATCTCCAGCGTGACCGTGGTTATTCAAGGCCACAACCGACCCTTTGGCATTCTGGGAATCGACACCACCCGCGAACGGATATTCTCGGAAGAGGAAGTCCACTTTCTCCTGGCCATCGCCACCGCCTTGGCCATGGCGGTAGATCGCCAGCGGACGGAGCCTGAACTGCAAAAGCTGGCCGCGTTCGCGAAGTTCAATCCCAACCCGGTGCTGGAGTTCTCCAATGAGGGAAACCTGACTTTTTTCAATGAGGCGGCCCAGAAGATGGCCAACCTGCTGGGGGAGGACCATCCGGAAGCCGTTTTGCCACCGTACACGGTGGGGATCGTCCAAACCTGCCTGGTGACGGAACGGAACCGGCTGCATTTGGAGACACGCCGGGGGAACCGGATCCTTTCCTGGTCGTTCTATCCCATCGCCGCCAGTGCCGTGGTGCATTGCTATGTGGAAGACACGACCGAGCGGACGAGTCTGGAAGATCAATTGCGCCAGGCTCAGAAAATGGAGTCGGTCGGCCAGTTGGCGGCGGGCGTGGCGCATGATTTCAACAACATCCTGACGATCATCCAGGGGCATTCGGGGCTGCTCATGTCCCGCCCGAACCTTTCGCCGGCGATGACGGCCTCCATCCAGGCGGTTTCGTTTGCGGCGGAGCGGGCGGCGAGCTTGACGCGGCAGTTGCTCATGTTCAGCCGCAAGCAAGTCATCCAGCCCAAGATGCTGGATTTGAAAGTGGTCGTCATCAACCTGAGCAAAATGCTCCAACGGCTGCTGGGCGAAACCATTACTTTGACCTGCAAGTCCGCGCCGCAGCTTCCCACGATCCTCGGCGACACCGGCATGATGGAACAGATATTGATGAATCTCGCGGTCAACGCCCGTGACGCCATGACCAAAGGGGGCGAACTGCTCATCCGCACGGACGCCGTCCAGATCGATGAAGCCTACGCCCGGCTCAATACGGATGCGCGGCCAGGGCTGTTTGTCCTTTTGCAGGTCACGGACACCGGCACCGGAATGAATGCGGCGACCAAGAAGCGGATTTTCGAGCCCTTTTTCACCACCAAGGAAGTTGGCAAAGGCACGGGGCTGGGGCTGGCCACGGTTTACGGCATCGTCAAACAACACTCCGGTTGGCTGGACGTGGAAAGCCAGGTTGGCCGAGGCACCACTTTTAACATCTTCCTGCCCGCCACCTCCAAAACGATGCCGGAAGCAAGCGAGGACACCACCATCACAGTCAGGCCGGTGCGGGGCGGACATGAAACCATCCTCGTCGTGGAGGATGAACCGGTCCTGCGTGACCTGGCGCAGTTGATTCTCCAGGATTGTGGCTACCGGGTGCTGGATGCTGCTTCGGGCGTCGATGCCCTCACCGTCTGGCAGCGGCATCAAGGGGGGATTGATTTGCTGCTGACCGACATGATCATGCCCGACGGCCTTTCCGGAAAGGACTTGGCGGATTCGCTGCTCAGCGCGAAGCCGGACCTCAAAATCATTTTTACGAGTGGTTACAATGTCGAAGACATCCGCGCCGAAATGAACGGCAAGGGCAGCTCGCGTTTCCTACAAAAACCTTACAGTCGATCCACTCTGGCCCAGGCGGTTCGTGAGTGTCTCGACTCATAAATGTGGGTCACTGGTGAGGCAGGGCGGCCGGGTGGGCCTGATCATTCCCGTCGAGTTTCCGAATCACGGCTCCGGTTTCCGCGGACACCAAAATGTCAAGCCGGTGGTGGAGGAAACGGCGAGCAAATCGCCACCCGGGCTGAAGGCCACTGACGAAAGGTTTTCCGGCACCTCGCCTTGCGCGGTCACGATCTTGCCACCAAAGGAGACCATGCGGAGGGAGGATCCGTTCGACACATCCCAGAACCTGAAGGTCGCATCACCCACGGAAGCCAGTTGTTTACCATCCGGCGAGAAAGCCACGTTAAAGACGCGGTTGGTGTGGCCCTGAAATATGCGCAGGCATTTCCCTGATGTCACCGCCCATAAACGCACGGTATGATCGTAACTGGCCGAAGCTAACAGGCTGCCATCCGGAGAGAAGCGCACGGACATCACATCCTCGGTGTGGCCAATAAGGGTATCACGCAGGCCACCAGTCCGGAGATCCCAAAGGCGAATGGTGCTGTCCCGGCTGCCGCTCGCCAAAATGTTTCCCTCGGGATTCAGTGCCAACGTAGGAATTTGCCGGGCGTGGGCTGTCCATTCC
>JAQGOT010000391.1 GCA_028293465.1 Pedosphaera sp.
TAGAGCATTACCTTCACACGGTAGGGGTCGCAGGTTCGAAACCTGCAGCGCGCACCATCGATAAACAAGGGGAACGACCGATTCTAAAGGCGAAAACCACCATCTGGAACCTGATTAAGATTGCATACTCACACACCACCGGAGCATACTTAGCCACAATTCCGCCGCCAGAATCCAGGATCTCCGCTGAGCCGTATTTTGTCCGGCGATTGGCTCAGCGCCGTTGCTCCCGCTAATCAAGCGACACTCGGCACGGCGATGTCCGTCATCAGGAGCAATCCGGGCGGCGCTTTAAGAAGCCGCGGTGCGGCGTTGACCAAGGAAGCCACGGTGGCGGCATCACCAGCCACTCCGCCTTGGATCACCATGTTAATCGAGGGTTCTCCCTCAATCTGATACGTATCCCGCGGATTCTGGGCCTCGAGATACATCTTCAAGTCGAGCGTCAGCCGGACTTCGCCATTTACTTTGCCGACCGCCGTCTGGTGCAAGCCACAACATTGGCCTTTCTTCACCTCCACATGGTTTGTGCGGATGTCTTGACTCGCAACGACCGCGTTGCCGGTTTCAATCAGTTCGCTCAAGTCCCAGCCCAGGCAGTGGGCGATGAGCGCGGCGGATTCCTTGAGCCCGGCATGACCCGCTTTGCCCTCCTTGAACAAGCGCTCAAACACCGCTGGTGCCAGGCCGCTGCCGATTTTTCTCTGCAACGGGCCTCGCCGGGTTGAGCCATTTACGACCCGTTGCACGTGGAGGGCCTTCACCTGGCGGCAGACGCCTGTCAGGCAGACAGGCACCACGTCCATGACAAAGCCGGGATTGACACCGGTGCCCAGCAAGCGCGCCCCGCCATCCTTGCACGCCTGGTCGAGCCTCCGGGCCAACTCAGGCTCACGAAGCTGGGGGAAGAGCAACTCTTCACACGACGACACCACACTGATCCCGCGGCGCACCATTATTTCAAGCTGGGCGAAGGCATCCTTGATTTTGGAAACCGCAGTATGAAAAATTACATCCGGTTGCACGTTCTCGGTGAGCTCCTCCAGCGTCCGATACACCATCGCACTGCCCATGGCCGGTTCGCCCGTGATGGAAGCCAGCGACTTGCCGACCTTCTCGGGATCAATATCAATACCACCGACCACCTCGACCCAGGGCTTGGTTGCCGCAAGCTTCAAGGTTTCTATCCCAATGGGGCCGAGTCCGAATTGTGCGATTTTAATCTTAGTCATGAAAATCCGTTTACCGCTGGCGATGTTGAGCCAGGCTGACCCGCCTGATCAGGGAGGATATTCCACATGATGCGCCAGCGAGGCAAGCTGGATGTCTTCGCAGGGCAGACTTAAAGCGTCAAAGGTCACGCCCCTGCAAGGGGAAGGCGTAAGCTCATGATTTCTCCATCGATGGGCTGACCGCTTCGGGTGCTGGCGTCGCCAAACTGGAATGCACGCTTCGGTTGAAAATTCAGAGTAGCAGGTTGCAGGATAAAGGGGTAGCATCAGCTCGTTCAAGCTGCGCAGAAGAAATGAATCCTTAACCACATTAAAACATGATGCTTTACAAAAGCCTTCTTGCTTTCTCATTGTCGGCCAGCCTGGGCCTGTGCGCTGATATGCCCGCGCCAACGCGCGAATTTCCCCGCATGCCCCCACCGGGCATTTCTATTCCGCCGGAGCTCAAGAGCGAGCTGGAGAAGGGGCTTTCGGACTTTGGCTGGGAGATTGAGGATTTGAAGATCGTCTGCAACTCGAAGCCGGCCCTGCGGGAATTCCTGCCGGATGTCCAAATCTACCACAATGCCGTCCGGTATGCGCTGGAGGACAATATTTTTTACAAGACCAATGATTTTGCCGCCGCCCGGAAGTTCCTCGAGGAGGGCAGGGAACGGGCACGCTTGCTGCACGGCGGACAGGCGCCATGGAATACCGCGACGGGCTTGGTGGTGCGTGGGTATATATCGAAAATTGATGGCTCCGTCCAACCGTATGGCCTTGTCGTGCCTGCTCCCTATCAATCCGGCGCAAACCATAAGCATCGACTCGATTTTTGGTTTCATGGCCGCAATAACAATCTGAGTGAATTGAGCTTTATTAGCGACCGGGAAAAGAACCGGGGAGAATTCACGCCGGACGACACCTTCGTCCTGCATCCGTATGGTCGTTATTGCAATGCGAACAAGTTCGCCGGGGAAGTGGATGCCTTCGAGGCGTTGGCCGATGTCCAAAAGCATTATCCAATTGATGACAATCGCATTTCCGTCCGCGGCTTCTCGATGGGTGGTGCTTCAACCTGGCATCTGGCGGCACATCATCCCGGGTTATGGGCCGCCGCATCGCCTGGTGCGGGCTTTGTGGATACAGCCATTTTTCAAAAATTCTCGGCACGGACCAACCAACCAGCTTGGTACGAGGAGCGGCTCTGGCATCTTTATGATGTCACCGATTACGCAGCCAACTTGTTCAATTGTCCCGTGGTGGCCTATAGCGGAGGAATCGACCCGCAAAAGCAAGCCGCCGATCTCATGACCCGCGCCATGGGCCTTGAAGGACTTGACTTGGTCCACATCATAGGGCCAAACACCGGCCATAAATTCGAACCGAATGCCAAGGAAGAAGTCGCTCGCCGCGTGGACGCGCTGATGGCCCAAGGAAGAAATCCCATCCCCAAGAAAATCCGGTTCACCACCTGGACGTTGCGCTATAACCAGATGGGCTGGGTGACGGTGGATTGCCTTGACCGCCATTGGAACCGCGCCCGCGTGGAGGCCGAGATTGTGTCCCCGGACCAAATCAAGGTAACCACCACCAATGTTTCCAGCCTCACACTTTCAATGCCGGCGGGCGTTTGCCCATTGACTGCGGGACAACGACCCAAAGTAAATCTCGACAACCAAGAATTGGAAACATCGGAAGTGGTAACCGACAAATCTTGGACAGCGCATTTTCAGAAGCAAGGTGCGCATTGGAAGCTGAGCAAACCCGGCCCCGTCGCTCAATTACGAAAGCAGCACGGTCTGCAGGGGCCTATTGATGACGCGTTCATGGACTCGTTCATCATGGTGTGCCCGACTGGCAAGCCGTTGAATGCTCAAGTCGGCGCCTGGACCACCGATGCCATGGCACGGGCCCTCGAAGAATGGCGGTTGCAATTCCGAGGCGAGCCGAGGGTGAAAGATGATATCGAGATCACCGAGGAGGATATGGCCTCCAGCAACCTCGTACTGTGGGGCGACCCGCACAGCAACCGATTGTTGGACCGCCTGGCCGGG
>JAQGOT010000416.1 GCA_028293465.1 Pedosphaera sp.
AACCCTCGCCTTGGCAAAAAGCGGAAGTTTCGGAATCTACGCGTCCGGGAGGTACGTTGCTGGCGGGTAACCGGTTTCGACAACTACCTCATTTTCTACCGCCCCATCACCAACGGAGTACAAGTGCTCCACATCTATCATGGGGCACGCGACATTGAAGCGCTGTTTGCCGGATGCAAAGGAGTCGATTAACGGCCTGGCCTGATCAAGGTCTCGCATTCCTCGCCATTTGCCATCCGCAGTGACCTGTGTCAGAAAGACAACCGTGCCGACGGCCAAAACGGATTAGCCGGGGTGTTGAGGTGCTTTTTCACGGAGCCCCAATCAGCTCGACACGCGGCCACTCCGGCGATAATTTCCCCTGACAGCGCGGCCACGTTCGACTCATGGCGGCGCGGCGGCGATCGCTGAATTCGTCAACCAACCTTAACCTGCGTATGCCTGTTGAAATTTCAGAACGTGATTGGAAAGTGTTCCGCGAACTTCGCCCGGTCGCACTCGGACGCTTATGCGACCAGATTCTGGCGGAGGCCAAAAGCACGATTGAGCGGCCCGGCAAATCGTCGCACGAGAAATATTTGAGCCTTTATAAACTAATCCAGGAGCGCGATGATGATATCGCCCGCGGGTTCAACGATTTCCGCCGTTCGACGGCGCTGGGGCAGATTGGCATCATCCATAAGCAGGGGCTGTTCACCGGCGAGGAGCTTCACCGCTTCAGTCCGGAGACGCTTCGCATCGTGGAAATGTATGCACCGATCCCGAATGCCTGACAGGGGGAACGGCTCGTTCCGTTTTGAATCGGTGAAGTGGGTCACCCTTCGGTTTAGAACGCCTGGGTAGTGACTCCCGCCTGTTCGTCTTCCATTGTGCCGTCCGATTAGTGCGTGACGCACATGGACCGGTTTTGTCATAGTTAGGGTGAATTCTGACGGGTTATGATTTCCTTCATCGTTCCCGCGCACAACGAGGAAGCGTGCCTTGGACGCACGTTGCAGGCGATTCACGCGTCCGCCCGCGACGTTGGCCAACCGTATGAAATCCTGGTCGTTGACGACGCTTCCACCGATGCGACGCCTGAGATTGCCCGGCATAACAATGCGCGCGTGCTGAGTGTCAGTCACCGGCAAATCGCGGCGACCCGGAATTCCGGTGCTCGCGCGACCAGCGGTGCGGAACTCTTCTTTGTGGACGCGGACACGACGATCAATCCCCGGGCCCTGGCCGCAGCCCTGCGCTGCCTGGCCAAGGGCGCAGCCGGCGGCGGCGCTCCGCCGCGATTTGACGCGGCGGCCCCGCTTTATACGCGGCTGTTGTTATGGTGGGTTCTCTGGCCTATGCGCGTGGCGGGGATTGCCGGTGGGGCTTTTATGTTTTGCACGCGGGAGGCGTTCCAGGCGGTTGGGGGGTTCGACGAACGCCTTTTCGGCGCCGAGGATGCGGTGATGTCCTGGGCCTTGCAACGGGAAGGTCGGTTCGTCGTGCTTTGGCGGCACGTGCTCACCTCCGGCCGTCGCGTGCGCGGCGTCCAGGGATTGCGCATGCTGACCACCCTGGTTCGCATGGGCTTTTTCCCCAAACTCCTGCGGCAACGCTCGCAGGTGGCGAAAATCTGGTATGAGACGAAGCGCAGGGACGAACTCAAGCTCACCGATTCACCGGCCACCCAGGTCTTTAACGCCATCATGTGGTTGCTCACCATCGTGCTGCTCACGGGACCGGCGTGGAATTTGATTCCGTGGTCTTGGACGCCCGCAAACGGTTCGTGGGGCAAGGTCCGCTTTGGCGCGCAAATACTTCAATGTCATTTTGGATTGCTGCTTTGGCCCTGCGCCTATTTTCTGCTGCGGCATCTGTTTCAACAAACGCGATGGCTCCCCCGGATGAAGGTAGCCGCCCTGATCGCTCTGTGTTTGTGGGGAGCCTGGAGTGCCCTGCCCGGTGTCCTCTGGTTTTGGCCGTGGCTCTACCATTGCCTGGTTTAAGCGGAGTTGACATCGCCCGGCAGGCGTGGCTCAGTTCTGTGCAGGCAAAACCAAAGAACGTTCGAAAACGATTCGTTTCCTCACTCCCTGCAACCAACCCATTGTCCCGGAAGAATCGGGGCGCACCAACAACTTCCCCAAAACCCACCAACCCTGATGCCAGCCAAACGCAAGTCCTCCACAACCGCTGCGAGCGTTCCCCAGCCCGTGGGGCATGACAACACGGGAGCCGTGACGGCCTTCCTGGGCTCACTCAAGCATCCCCTGAAACCGCTGGTGGAAACCATCAGGGCCACAATTTTGGAGACCGACTCGGGCATCACCGAGGGCATCAAATGGAACACCGCCAGCTTTTATTGCCACGGTTGGTTCGCGACGATCAACCTCCGGGCAAAAAAGGGGGTGCAACTCGTCTTGCATCATGGCGCCAAGGTGCGGGACGAAAGCACCTTGAGTGAAACGATCGTTGACCCGTCAAAGCTGCTGACCTGGCTGGCGAAGGACCGGACCGCCGTCACGTTCATCAATGCCGAAGATTTCCAGAGCCGACGGGCAGCGTTCCAGAAAATCATCAAACAATGGGTGCAGCACCAAGCCGGCCTTGCAAAAGCGCCCTGACCGGGAGCAGATGGAGGATTTGGTATTTCCTCTTCCTGACGGCGCAAGTCCGCCCCGCCCGACCCTCGCATCAAACTTGTTGCATGGTGGATTTGCCTGTTTCACTATGCGCACGGATGGTTGATCAAACAATTGCCGGTGCCACCGTGTCACGCAACCGGACGCGGCTCGCTTGGCCCGTCGCGGGGATGGTGATCGGGACGCTCGTGGGCATAATGCCCTTGCAAAGGGGTATCACGCTCCCCGCCGGGATTGCGGCTTGGTGCGTCGATATGGTGTTCGTCCTGATTCTGTCCGCGCATCCTGCTGGCGCGCGCGCCGGAGTGCTCATGGCCGGGCTCCTCGTGGCCGTTCCTTGCTTCGTCCAGGCATCACCTTTGCCTCGCTGTCTGTTGATGTGCTTCATGGGCGTGCCTTTCATCGCCGCCGCCGCCCTGGTGCTCGCCCCGCCCATCCCCGGGTTCCAGGCGCGGCTGGCGCACCTGTGCTCTTGGTGCGCCACCCGCCAGGTGAGGCGGCGGGCGCCCTACTTTGACGCCGCAGCCCTTTGGCGGCTCATGGCGGCCACGGCCGTCCTCGCCGCAGCCATCGCAGTTGGAAAGCAGGCCTCCGCCTCCGGGCTTGGACTGCCCGTGCGCTGGCTTGCCGGTGGAATCGGGATCTTTGCGTTTGCCGAGATGGCAACGGCCGGTCTCCCTTTGGTAACAGCCGCCTTCGGCCTCACCGTGCCGCCGTTATTTCAATCGCCCTATCGCTCCGCTTCCATCGGCGAGTTTTGGACCAAACGCTGGAATCTCGGTGCGTCGGTGCTGTTCCGTAAGTATTGCTTTGCGCCACTTGCGCGGCACGGGGTTGCGATGGCGCTGTTCACAACGTTCGTGGTCAGCGCGGTGGCGCACATGCTCTTGACTTATATGGCGATCGGGCGGTGGGGGCTTTCCTTGATTTGCGGCACTTTCTTTCTGGTGCAGCCTCTGCTCATCGCCGCCGAGCGGTGGATGAATGTGCGGCGATGGCGGCCGCCGGCCGGGCGGGCGTGGACACTGGCCGCCCTGGCGGTGACCGCGCCGCTGGTCGTCGAGCCGGCGCTCCAACTCGTTGAGCGAAGCTGGGGCGCACCGAACGATGTGCTGCTGCCAACCGTGGCCGCGCTCGGATCCGTGATGGGCTTTAGCAGCGTCATTGCATTGGCTGCGCTCGCATCTTTCGCTCCCCGGAAGATTTTTTGACACGGTCGGCGTGCGCCGTGAGGACCGGTGAGTTTTAGTCCCTCCGTTTTGAATTGCTCGGCGCGGCAGGGCGTACGAAGAGGGTCACTTCCCGCACTGTCTGGGCAAGGAATCCGGGTCCACCGCGAGCTTGGCGAAAAGCAGCGAGAATAGAACAGAAGTGCAGACGACGCGAACCCCGGCCCATTTCCAATGCGCCGGGCCTCTTTCCAGCCAACGAGGCTCGGTTTTGCTTTGAATCCCAGACCCGCCGTGGTAAATGAGCTGGTCGCGGTAGCGGGCGGGTTCTGCGAATCGCATCAATCACAACCGAATCGTTTTTGCTTATGAAGCTTAGGCATTGGCTTGGTTTGTTCTGCGTCGTGTTGGCGCTGTCCGGAGGCAAGGTTGCCGCGGCGGACGCCACGCGCATGGTCGATGTCTTCATCGGCACGGGCGGGCATGGCCACACTTACCCGGGGCCGAGCATGCCGTTTGGCATGATGCAATTGGGGCCGGACACCCGCAACGACAACTCCTGGGACAGTTGCGCGGGCTATCACCTCTCGGACACGTCGATCCTTGGTTTCAGCCACACGCACCTTTCCGGCGTGGGCGTGGCCGATTACGGCGACATTCTCCTGCTGCCCATCACCGGCGAGGTGCGGCTCGATCCGGGCGATCCCAAAATTCCGCGCAGCGGCTACCGCTCCGCGTTCCGCCATGAAACCGAAAAAGCGGAACCGGGTTATTACACGGTGGTGCTCGATGATTATCACATCAAGGCCGAGTTGACCGCCACCGACCGCGTCGGGTTTCACCGCTACACCATCGAGCCAGCCGGCGAGGTCAATTTCCTGGTCGATTTGATTCATCGCGATCCGGTGATGGAAGGATTCATCCATGTGGTCAGCGACCGGCGCGTCGAGGGTTTCCGCCGGGCCAAGTTCTGGGCCGGGGATCAATTTCATTATTTCGCCATGGAGTTTTCCCGGCCGATCGTGGGCGCAAAGATTTTCAATCATGGCGCCGAAGTGCCGGGCACCAAACGCGTGGACGGCAACGCGCTGCAGGCCTTGATCCGCTTCGACGTCCAGCCCGGTGAACAGATCGAGGTGAAGGTCGCCAACTCGGCCGTGAGCGCCGAGGGTGCCTGGAAAAATCTGGAAGCTGAGGCGAACGGCGTGAGTTTCAATCAAGCCCGGCAAGCGGCGAAGGCGGCGTGGAACCGCTCGCTCTCCAAGGTCCGCGTTGAATGCGGTTCCGAGAAGGAACGACGCATTTTCTACACGGCGCTTTATCATTCGCTGCTCACGCCGAATTTGTACCAGGACGTGGACCGGCAATATCGCGGAATGGATGGCAACGTCCATGTGGCGACGGGTTTCACCAACTACACGGTGTTCTCATTGTGGGACACGTTTCGCACGTTGCATCCCCTGCTCACAATTTT
>JAQGOT010000427.1 GCA_028293465.1 Pedosphaera sp.
ATCTGGCTGTCGTGACCGCCAATGAAACGGACCTAAACCTTGCCAACAACATTGCCCAGATCACGACCGGAGTGATTAATTTCACCACTGCCACTCTTGGCAATGCGACCGTCCATAATGACGGCAGGTTCACCCTCATCCTGACCGGCCAACCGGGACAGGTTTATGTCATCCAGGCATCCACAAACCTGACCAGTTGGATTCCAGTCAGCACCATCACCGCTTCCAGTATCGGCAAATTCCAATACACCGATACCAATGCGGCGAGTTTCGGCCGTCGGTTCTACCGCGCGGCCCTGCAATCCGCTCCCTAGGCGAGCGATTGGGATGTTAGCCGTTCCCTGAAATGAATTGGCCCTAGCCCGCCGCCTCGGCCGGTGAGGGCAGCCGGCACCCTGACTAATGAAGGTTTTCGGTCTGACTGGCGGCATCGGCATGGGGAAATCCACGGCCGATAAAATCCTCCGAGAATGCGGCGTGCCCGTGGTCGATACTGACCTCCTGGCACGCCAAGTCGTCGAACCAGGCCAGCCAGCGTTGGCGGAAATCCGGCAGGCCTTTGGGACTGAGATGATTGATGACCAGGGTTGCCTGCGTCGGGAGGAGCTAGCCCGGCGTGTCTTCAATGATCCGGCCGCCCTCAAACAATTGGAAGGCATGCTTCACCCCCGCATCCGTCTCCTCTGGCAACAACAGGTGGAAAATTGGCGCGCTGAAGGCCAGACCCGAGTCGTGGTGGTGATTCCACTGTTGTTCGAGACTGACGCCCGAGCCAATTTTGATGCCACCATTTGTATCGCTTGCTCTGCCGCGTCACAAATTGAACGATTGCAAACGCGGGGTTGGAACCGGGATCAAATCGAAACGCGAATCCGGGCCCAATGGCCGGTTCAGAAGAAGATGGAGTTGGCCAATTACGTGGTCTGGACGGAAGGCAGCATGGAGGTCCATGCGGAGCAATTGCGGCGGATCATTCCGTAACCGTTGGCGCTTCGATCCTTCAGCGAAGGATTGCAGAAGGTAGGCCAACTCGAAGGCGCGAGCGTTGCGGGGGCACAATTTTCCGTGGCTTTTGCCATCAGCACTGCTAAATTGCAACCGTAATGCTTCTAACCCAAGATGAACTGCAGAGCTTAACCCAGGTCCGGCACCGCTCACCCCATCAGCTTTTGGGGATGCATCCGCTGGGTGACGGCTCGGGCGTGGTCGTGCGGGCCTTTCTGCCGAACGCGGCAAAGGTCGAGGTTATCCCGACACACGAGAAGACCAAGCCGCGAATCCAGTTAAAGCAATTGGATCCGTCCGGGTTGTACGAAGGGGTCACCACGGGAGCCAACCAGGTTTACGCGTACGACCTGGTCATCACGGATTATCAAGGGCAGGTAAGGCGCACGCGGGATGCCTATTCATTTCTGCCGACCTTAGGTGAGGCGGATCTTTATTTGTTCGGCAAGGGAGACGAGCGCCGTATTTATGACAAACTGGGGGCGCAGTTGCGCACCATCGACGGGGTCCACGGCACGAGCTTCGCTGTCTGGGCGCCAAACGCGCAACGGGTCAGTGTCGTCGGCGACCTGAATGGCTGGGACGGCCGGTATCATCCCATGCGTATGCTCGGTGCCTCCGGCGTGTGGGAATTATTCATTCCCGGTGCGGGTGAGGGAACACATTACAAATACGAGATCAAAAACATTCACGGCGACATCGTTTTGAAGACCGATCCCTATGGGTTCTTCTTTGAAGCTGCGCCCAAGAATGCCTCGATTGTCTGGAACACCAAAAAATTTGACTGGCAGGATGAGGCCTGGATCAAACAGCGCCAGGAACGGAATGTCTTGCGGACGCCGATGAGCACCTACGAAGTGCACCTCGGCTCATGGAAAAAGAAATCGGCTGCGGAATCCTTCAGCTATCGCGAACTGGCTGGCGAGCTCATTCCGTACGTGAAACAGCTCGGGTTCACCCATGTCGAGTTTTTGCCGGTTTCCGAGCACGCTTTTTATCCTTCCTGGGGTTATCAAGTCACCGGCTTCTACTCGCCCACCGCCCGCTTCGGCACGCCAGATGATTTTCAATACCTCGTCAATGCCTTGCACGAGGCCGGTATCGGCGTGATTGTTGATTGGGTGCCGGCCCATTTCCCGCGGGACAATTGGGCGCTGGCGGCTTTTGACGGCACGGCCTTGTATGAGCATGAAGATCCGCGCCAGGGCTCGCATCAGGATTGGGGCACGTTGATTTTTAATTACGGACGCCATGAGGTCAGTAATTTTCTGACGGCAAACGCTTTGTTTTGGTGCGAGCGTTTTCACATCGACGGACTCCGCGTTGACGCGGTGGCCTCGATGCTGTACCTGGATTATTCCCGCTCCGAGGGCGAATGGATACCCAACCGCTATGGCGGACGGGAGAACCTGGAAGCCATCGAATTCCTCAAGAAGTTCAACTACCTCACGCACACGGAGTTTCCCGGGGTGATAACCATCGCCGAAGAATCAACCGCCTGGCCCCTGGTGACCCGCCCGCCTTACCTCGGGGGTTTGGGTTTTTCCCTGAAGTGGAACATGGGCTGGATGCACGATACGCTGGACTACTTCAGCCGCGATCCGGTTTACCGCAAGTATCATCA
>JAQGOT010000736.1 GCA_028293465.1 Pedosphaera sp.
CCACATTTGTTTGCCAGATAATGGTGCCGTTGATGGGATCGAGCGCGAAGACGTTGTTCGACTCGGTCACGGCAATGATGATGGCCCGCCCCCTTGGCCCACCTTCGATGTAGAGTGGTTGTGCGTAAACATTGCCGCTGATGGTGCCGTTGAATCCCAAGTCGCGTGTCAGGCTGGCGGCCAACGCGGTTGTAAAGGCGGGATCAACATACAAACCATCACGGGAGACATGGTTATGGTGTTGGGTGACATTCACCGCACCCTTCGCCGGCAGGGGTGAGCTCAGGATAGCCAAGGCGCAAAACAGCGCCACAATCACGAATCGAGGAAGCCAGAGTTTCCGGGGCCGGGGCTCGGACACGCTGTGAGCCAAATAAAATATTATTACCCTGAAGTAGGCGCGACGTTCCAGAAATTCCTGCATAATGATGGCGCTTGTTGGTTCGGTTGCATACGAGCCTTTAGTAATAGCACAGGCTGGCCATATTGCGCTGGATTACTTCCGATATCTCCCAAATCTTCGATTTCATCAGCAATGGACCGCTGCTGGTGTCCAACCGAACAGCCCTTCGGCGCGTGAATCAATGCGGAAGGGTGCGGGAGGCTTTGCGGCAATTTCTGACCGCGAACGACTGGGTGATCAGCCGCCGCAGAGTCCGGCGACGTTCACACTTCCGCCCGGCCAAGGAGCGGATGTTAAATCGCTCCCCCAGCGCGCCTGCGAGTTGCCTGCCTCGCAAGATCTGCGCCTCGGCCAGGGCCCTCAACTTGACGCTGAGCGCGCGCGAAGCTGAGGCGACCGAGCCGACTTCCCGGGCCCGGCTTTCCGGTTGGAGCCGGGATTGCGGTCGCCGGCGGACGGCTTCAGCCTTGGGTTGGAGAAACCAGCCAGGATGCAACGCACCACTTTTTGCGCCCGGGTTTCCGTGTCCGCGTGCAACGCGGTCGGAATCATGAGCGGGTGAAGAAACAGGGCGGTGGCGTCTTTCAGCACCACCGCGATTTCCCGGGCATCCACCTTGGAAAATTCACCCGCTTCGATGCCGTCTTCAACCAGCCGTTTGAAGACGTTCAGAATTTTTTCCCGGCGCTTCGCCGCGAAGTCAGGCCGCAGCTCGGCCACCCGTCGGTAGGTTTCGTAAAACTCCGCGTCCTCCAGAAGTTTTTGCCGCCGCTTGCGATGCAGTTCGAGCACGACCGCTTCGATCCGCTCAGCGGCGGAAACCGGCCGCTGGGCGATGGTCTCAACGAACGCCTCTATCTTGGTCAGCCATTCATCAATGAGCGCATCCAGAATCTCTGACTTGTTTCGGAAGAATCGATAGACGTTGGCGTGGGACATCTCCAGCGACCGCGCGATGTCCATCACCGTCATCTTATCGGGCCCGAATCTCCGGAGCAGCGTTCGCGCAGTTTCCAGGATCAGCTTACGCGTATCATCATGAGCGCCATTTGGCATTGAATTTACATATTACAATTTTCGTCATTTGACAATAGCAACGCGTAAGATACTCTAAAAACCAGATGCCGATGACGGGATTCCGGAACCGAATTGGCGTCACTAAATATGCTGAAAGACAACGACATCCAAGCCAAGCCATCCTCTCTGGATCGAGCGCCAGCAAACCGGTTTGGCCCCACGGACGCCCGACCGGCTCAACCACAAAAATCCAACGTGCTGGGAAAGATGGTTTTTGCCCTTTTCTGTGTGTTCCTGCTTTTGGGCATTGTCTGGTGGGTCCGAAAGCACCAGTCGGGTGACGCGGCAAAACCGGGCGCAACGGCCCGCGCGGTGCCACCGGTACCGGTGGTCGCCGGCATGGTGGTGCAGAAGGATGTTCCGATCTACCTCGACGGACTCGGCACGGTTCAGGCCTTTAATACCGTTACGGTGCGGCCAAGGGTGGATGGGCAATTGATCACAGTGGGTTTCGTGGAAGGTCAGGACGTCCATGTCGGAGACGTGCTGGCACAAATAGATCCGGCACCGTTCAAAACCGCACTCGCGCAGAACGTTGCCCGGCAGGGCCAGGATGCGGCGCAACTAGCCAATGCGGAGATGGATCTAAAGCGCAACGTCGAACTGCTTAAGGACAAAATTCTTTCGCAACAGGTGTACGACACCCAGAAAGCGCTCGTCGATCAACTCCAAGCGGCGGTAAGGGCGGATCAGGCGGCCATCGACAGCTCCCAGGTCCAGCTCAATTACACCACGGTCGCCTCGCCGATCGACGGTCGTACCGGCCTCCGGCAGATCGATCAGGGGAACGTCGTCCACGCCAGCGATCCAAATGGGTTGGTCGTGATCACGCAACTGCGGCCGATTTCCGTCACCTTCACGCTGCCCGAGCAAACGCTCAACGAGATTCACCAACACATGGCGGCGGGGGAGTTGACTGTGCTGGCGATGGATCGCGATAACCGCACGGTTCTGGGCGAAGGAAAACTGGCGGTGATCGACAATCAAATCGACACCACCACCGGTACCATCAAGCTTAAAGCAACCTTCCCCAACGAGGATCTGCGCCTCTGGCCGGGCCAGTTCGTCAATCCCCGGCTGTTGGTGACCACCCGCAAAGGCGGGATTGTGGTTCCGGCCTCGGTCATCCAGCGCGGCCCGGAGGGTTCGTATGCCTTTGTGATCAAGAAGGACAGCAAGAATCCCAACGACCCGGGCAAGGCGCATCAGTCCGCGGCAAGCAATGGCGGAAGCCCGGATACCAATGCGCCTCCCGAAAATCTGACCGTGGAAATCCGCCCCGTAACCGTGGCCCAAATCGAAGACGGGGAAGCCTTGATCGACAGAGGCCTGAGTCCCGGCGAACAAGTCGTGGTGGATGGCCAATACAAGTTGCAAGCGGGGTCGAAGGTCAAGCCGAGCCAACCCGGCAAGGGCGGCAAACCAGCCAAGTCTGAGGCTCCGGGTCTCTAATTCCTAACCGGGTGAATATTTCCGAACCATTCATTCGCCGCCCCGTCGCCACCTCCCTGCTCATGCTGGGCGTGGTGTTGATGGGGTTGCTTGGATATTTGCTGCTGCCGATCTCGGCGCTGCCACCGGTTGATTTTCCGACGATCCAAGTGACGGCCCAATATCCGGGCGCGAGCCCCGAGGTCATGACGTCATCCGTCACGACTCCGCTGGAGCGGCAGTTTGGCCAGATCAGCGGCTTGTCGCAGATGACCTCCATCAGCTCGTTCGGCAACGCCAACATTACCCTGCAATTCGTGCTGGACCGGGACATCGATGCGGCCGCGCAAGACGTCCAGGCGGCGATGAATGCGGCGGGCGGCGTGTTGCCGAAAATGCCCAACCCGCCGACTTATAGCAAAGTCAATCCAGCCGACACACCGATCATCACCCTCCAAATCACTTCGGACACGCTCCCGTTGGAAAAAGTCAACGACTTGGCCGACACCGTGCTCGCCCAAAAACTCAGCGAAGTCAGCGGGGTTGGCCTGGTAACCATTGAGGGCAACCAGAAGCCTGCCGTCCGTGTCAGAATCAATCCCGCCGCCATCGCGGCGCAAGGCTTGAGCATGGAAGATGTGCGCACTGCGCTGCTTCAGAATAACATCAACGCGCCAAAAGGAAGTTTTGACGGTGTCCGGCAATCTTATTCCATCGGCGCCAATGACCAAATTTTCTCCGCCGCGGAATTCAGCAATGTCATTGTCGCATACAAGAACGGTTCTCCCGTGCGGCTCGGCGATATCGGCAAGGTCATCGACAACGTGGAGAACGTGCGGCTCGCCGGGT
>JAQGOT010000458.1 GCA_028293465.1 Pedosphaera sp.
GGCGCCGTTTCGAGGATTTGCACGAGTTGTTCCCGCAACCCCCGATCATCCTCGACTACAACAACTGATTTTTTCACCATCTGGTAATCCATTCTTTGAACCGCAGTATTTTCACGACCGGTCGGGCAACGGCAACGTATCAAACGAGCGGCTTGATGACCAACCGCATCTCCACCGTCGTTCCCTTCCCGGGTTGGCTCTCGATCAGGCAATCGCCCCCGAGTTCTTTCAGCCGCGCCTTCATGTTGGTCAATCCATTCCCCGCCAAGGGCTCACCCATTTGAAAGCCGCAGCCGTTATCCTGCACCCCGACCGTCAACAACCCGGTTTTGAAAGTCATGCGGATCGTGACCTCTGAAGCTTTGGCATGCTTGATCACGTTGTGCACCGCTTCCTTCACCCCCATGCTGATGTTGTGCCGGGTTTGGCTGGAGACCTGGATTTCCCGCGGCAACTCCTGCAGGTAAAAGCGACAGCCACAATCCGCCCGGTCGCACAATTGATTAACCATCTGACAGAGATAATCGCCCAATGCGTTCAAATTGTCATTCTCCGGATTAACCGCCCAAACTGTCTGGTAGAGCGCCGAAATCAGGTCGCGCGACATTTTGGAGATCTGGTCAAACTCAGCACGCGCCTTTTCCGGGAAGGCGGCATTTTTGTAGGCCACCGCGCTTAGGAGCGAGATCTGGGTGACCCGCGCGCCCAGGTCATCATGGATATCGTGCGCGATTCGCAGCCGTTCCCGCTCGAGTACCTGTTGATTCTTGAGATGCGTCATCTCGCGGCGGACCCGTTGACGGATGAAATAGCGCGACCCTCCCACCATGACACCCGTGATGACCATCAAAACCGCGCCCCAAAACCAGGACCGCCTCCAAAACGGCGGCGGCACTTGGATCAATAACGAAGCCTCAACGCCGGTCGGCACCTCCATCGGATCAACCTCCACCACGTTCAGCCTGAAATTTCCCGGCGGCAGGTTATCATATCTGGCAACCGTGATGTCCCCCACTCCCATGCTGAACATCTCGTTCCACTGGACCTCGATGTGGTCGCCGGGCGAAACCTTGGGGGAGCTTTCCATCAGGTTATGCCATTCCGCATGACCGATCGGGTCGTTGTCCAAGATCGCAAACGCCTTCGCCTTGGGATTCTGGCCAAGCTCGACGATCCTCGCCATGCTCGGGCGGGTGCCATCCCGCATCCAGCCGGCTGGGACCTGATCGCTGGCACCGTCCGTTTGCTGTCGATCGAATGGAGATTGAAGCAACACCTCGGGCGCGTTGGTGGCGGAAAGCCGGGAGACCACCAGGTCGTTCACCACAAAGATGCCCACCGCGGCAGGTGGCCCGGCCGAGGAAATGACGATCAACACTCGGGACGCTTGTGGGGGCACAACGAGGGTCTCCCGGCGATGGGTAAGGGAGGAATTCATCAACCCCCGCTGCCAGCCAACACTGTCACCCACATTGCTGAATATTTTTTGATCAATCTGGTCGCCCGTTTCGTTGTAAAACCGAACGGTGAAAAACATTTCACCTCCGCCTTCATGCCAGGCGTCGTCGTAACCCTCCAGTTTGTAGCGCAGCCGAATCGGGGCTCGGTTGGAGTTGGTGGTCGGCCCAAACCTGAAAGCAATGTTCTTTGGGAAAGGCCCCAGGCGTAATGTCTCACCCGCGGGGGAAGGCACAACCTTATCCTCCACAGTCACGGATCGGATCTCGATGCTGTTGGTCTCGGGAGCGGCCGGTTGCCCAAGCGCCACCGCCAAGCCGCTCCACCAGGCCATGATCAACGAACTCAAAAAGGTTATCCGTTTAATCATGAAAAATTCACTGCCTGGCTTCGCTGCAACAGAATTGGCTGTGTAATATCCGCAAATTAGCAGTAACCGCGAGTCATCACAACCGGTTTCCATCGCGTCCAACGGGAGGGGTGGCGATTCGCAGGGGCGAGACTGCGGGGACGCTGGATTCTCCCGGTTTGGCGAGCCTTCTTAAGTCTGCGCAACGGCTCATTGACGCGGTGATTGCCCCCCGGCGCGGGTTCGCCTAAAAAGGCGGCGCATCCTGCAGTGGAATCTCGCCCCGCAAAAGCTTGGTGCCCGCCCCGACCAGTTTCAGATAATGATCACTCGGCAGGCCTTCAAAGGTGAGAAATTTAGACGTGTGCCCCGCCGGCACGTCATTGCTGCATTTAAAAATAGCCGTGCCCTCATCCACTTCGTCGAACATCGCCACGTAGATCATCGAAGCATTCGCTCGCTTGGCCGCACAAAACTGCGCCCATAAAAACTGTCCTCGCAAGCGAGGAATCTGGTCGAACGTGGCACCATACATGTTATGCCAGCTAAAGCCCGGGAAAACGACCGGCAGATACTCAATGCCTCGCTGTTGGCACCAGGTCAGGTCTGGCTTCAACAACTCCACTCCATATTTGGCGGCGGCGGCAGGGTTGGTGTAGCGCCCCACCGTCCACGGGCTGATGATGTCGGCAAGTCCCAATACTTCCAGCAACATCGGATCGCTCACCGCGTCATTACCCGATTCACGCCAGTGTGCGGGAACCCCGAGCATGACCGTGCAACCGCCCGCTTCCGGATCGTGTTTGAGGAATTCAACCAGTCGCCGGCACTCCGCCAGCGTGTAGCGGCGGTCGGTAAACCCGACGCCCCAAACAGCCACCACCGGCTTGGCTCGGTGACGGAGGTAGGCGGGATCCTCCGTGACCACCATCTGCCGGCGCAACGTGCGCCAATCGTTGATCACTTCATCGATGTGGCCTGCCTGCAGCCCGCTCAGGTCATACATGACGGCATAGGCCCGACCATGGAGATTGGCTCCCGCACGACAGTTGGCCAGGACGGTGTTGCAGTGCTCCAGTGATGAACGACCCCGCAAGTCACTCACAAAGCGCTGGACGAAAACGCCATCAATTCCGTAGTCCTGCATCCACTGGAAATGCTTCGAAACGGTCGTGCGCTTGAAGGAGCTGAAAACCTCCGCAGGGCGACCATCCGCCGTTTTAAAGCCGGTGGCAAAACGGTCGTCCGAAGCCAATTCAGTTACTTCCGGCCAAAAATCCACCTTGGCATTGCCATCCGCAAGAGGGCCGTTCCCCTTCACCCAGTGCCGCCAGCCATGCCCCGAACTGCCGTCACCAGGCGCACCGAACCATCCCTGGTAACCACACATCACCTTCCCGGAAAGGGTTTTGGTATCGACGCCGGTGACCACAGGCCCCTTGTACGGTGTGATGACGCCGGCGGACACCTCATCCACATCGAAACCCGGGTTGTTGCCGCCCGCGCTGCTCAGAGCAAAACTGTACGCCAGCGCAGGAGGCTGGAAAACATTCCCGGCTTGATCGACGAGTCGGTTTGTCGTGGAGGTGGTGAAAATGGTTTCATCCGGCCCCGAAAGTTGCATCTCGTAACAGGCATTGGACT
>JAQGOT010000741.1 GCA_028293465.1 Pedosphaera sp.
CCGGGGTTGACGCCTCCACGATGAACCACAAGTTGCTGATGGGATATCAAGGCTGGTTTTCCACCCCGGGTGATGGATCGGCGCAGAACAGTTGGGTGCATTGGTTTGGCAACAACACTCCCACCGCGGACAATGCCAATTTCGATTTCTGGCCGGACACCTCCGAGCTGGACGCGGACGAGCTGTTCAGCACGAGCATGACCTATTCAAACGGCTCGCCGGCGAAGCTCTATTCCGCTTACAAACAAAAGACCGTGGGGCGCCATTTCAAATGGATGCAGGAGAATAACCTCGATGGCGTCTTCTTTCAGCGGTTTCTCAGCGACCTTTCCGGAGGAAATATATCCGCCCTCCGCAATCAGGTGGCGGTCAATGTGAAGGTGGGGGCTGAAACCTACGGTCGTGTATTCGCCATCATGTACGACATCTCCGGTTATTCCACGAACACGCTCGTGAGCAAGCTGACCAACGATTGGCTCTACCTCGTCAACACGCAGCAAGTCACCAACAGTCCCGCCTACCTCCGCCACAACGGCAAGCCCGTCGTCGCCATCTGGGGGTTTGGCTTTTCCGGCCGCTCCGACACGCCCCAACAGGCGCAACAGGCCATTGACTGGTTCAAGGCCGCCGGTTGCACCGTCATGGGCGGGTTGCCGACCCATTGGCGGGACTTGACCGGGGATTCGCAAACCAATTCCGGCTGGAGCAACGTCTTCCGTTCCTTCAACGTCATCAGCCCGTGGTCCGTCGGGCGTTACGGCAACACCACCGAAGTGGATAATTTCCGCGTGAACCAGATCGTGCCCGATCTGGCTGACTGCACGAGCCACGGCATTGATTACTTGCCCGTGATCTTCCCCGGCTTCTCGTGGGCCAATCTGCAGAACAACGGGCTTTACAACCAGATTCCGCGGAGCGGCGGCGCCTTCTACTGGCGGCAGGCCTACAATGCTGTCCGGTCCGGCTGCACGATGGTTTACGGCGCGATGTTTGATGAGGTGGACGAAGGCACGGCCATGTACAAGCTCGCCCCGACCCCCGCGCAGTTGCCGGCGCAAGGCACGTTTGTGCCGCTGAACGCTGACGGCTACAACCTGGGCAGCGACTGGTATCTGCGCCTGGCTGATCAGGCCGGCAAAATGTTGCGCGGCGAAATCCCCGTCACGAGCACCATTCCAATCACGCCGCCCTGACCCAAGGCAATAATATTTGATGGCATCCATTCCGTCCGCTTTGGCCACCACGACCGCGCGCTCACGGAACGCCCCTGGCTGAATTCAAACTATGAAAACAATATCCCTCGGCCTGCTGGTCGCACTGACGGTGTTGACCTCGAGCCCGGCTTCCGCCGGGACCAAGCATTCGCCTTCCTCGCGCTATCCTTCCTACGAAGGCCGCATCATGTGCGGCTACCAAGGCTGGTTTCGTGCCGAGGGCGATGGTTCGGGTCGCGGTTGGGTGCATTACGGAAACGGGACATTCGGCCCGAACCACTGCTCCGTTGACCTGTGGCCGGATGTTACCGAATACAAAAAAACCTATCCCACCGACTTCAAACTTGCGGACGGTTCGCCGGCGAGAGTGTTCAGTTCCTGGGATGAGAGCACGGTGGATTTGCACTTCCTCTGGATGCAGCAATACGGCATTGATGGCGTGTTCATGCAGCGGTTCTTCGACGTGACGCGCACCAAAAAAAGTCGCGCCGACGGCCGGGTCATTCTTGGCCATGCGCTGAAGGCTGCGCAAAAGCACGGGCGGGCTATCGCCGTGATGTACGATCTCTCCGGCCTGAAGTCTGGTGAGGATTGCGCCTCGCTGATCCAGGATTGGAAGGAGTTGGTGGACGAACTCAAGCTCACTTCGCAGGGCACGAACCAGGCATACCTTTATCATCGAGGCAAACCGCTCGTCACCATCTGGGGCATCGGTTTCCCTGACCGTCCTTACAACATCCGCAACATCGGATTGGAGCGGCTGCTTGACTTCTTGAAAAACGATCCCGAATACGGCGGCTGCAGCGTGATGCTCGGCGTGCCCAACTATTTCCGTGATTTGCGCGCGGATACCAGCCCGGATCCTTTCTTGCACGAAATCATGGCCAAGGCCGACGTGATCATGCCCTGGATGGTGGGGCGTTTTTCCGCATCCTTGTATGGAGAAATGAACCGCTATCGGGCGCAGGTCGCAGCAGATCGGGAGTGGTGCTCGGCCCGCAATTTGGATTACGCTCCGTGCGTTTATCCCGGGTTTAGTTGGTATAATTTGTCACACGGCCGCGATCCGCATGATGCCATCCCGCGGCTGAAGGGGCGTTTCTACTGGGGGCTGATGACGACGGCTATTGAGTCCGGGGCAAAGATGATCTATGTGGCCATGTTCGATGAAATGGACGAAGCCTCGGCCATTTTCAAATGCACGGGCAAACCGCCTGCGGACCAGCCCCCGGCGAAGTTCCTGGCCTACGAAGACCTGCCGAGCGACCATTACCTGTGGCTCACGGGGCAGGCGGGAAGAATCCTGCGGGGCGAAGTTGTCGCCGACAAAGAACTATACCAAAATACCGGGCACAAACTCGCTCAAACCGCAAATCGATGAAGCAACTTTTTCTTCCACAGGCTGCCTTGGCGCTGGCCGGCGCCGACGAAAAGATGGCTGCGAAATCAGAAGCGAAAAGCCGTGGCCGCTCGACCCATTGATTTGAAAACGCTTGCCGGTGCGGCTCTGCTTGTCTTCTGCGCTTGCGGAAGCGCGTTTGCGGAGGTGACTTTTCCCCGCGTTTTTGCGCCGGAGGAAGGCTGGATCAAGCCGATGGAGCAACCATTCCGCCAGGAGCTTTGTCTGAATGGCCGCTGGCAGTTCCAGCCGCTGCCGATGCCCCGGGACTGGAAGCGCGATACTGGCACAGCGCCCGAATTGCCTGAGCCCGTCGCCGACAAATGGGAGCCGACACTGATCAAAATTCCTTCACCGTGGAACGTGAACACCTGGGGCGCGGCCCGCCAGGTCGGCGAAGGCACACCGCATCCGTATTGGCCGAGTTCAGTCTATTATCCGAGTTACCCGCCGCACTGGGACGGCGTGGAGATGGGTTGGTTGCGGCGGATGTTCCGCGTGCCGGCGGCGTGGGGCGACCGGCGGATCGTGCTGCACTTCGAGGCCGTGGGCGGCGACGCGCAAGTGTTCGTCAACGGCCAGAAGGCGGGCGGGCACTTTGATCGGTTTCTGCCGTTCGAGCTGGATGTCACCGCCCTGGTGAAGCGCGATGCTGATAACGAATTGCTCGTCGGTGTCCGCAGCCTGAGGCTCTTCGATCAGCGCAGTGAGACCTACAAACTCATGCGCACGCCCTATCCCCCCGGCTCGAACACCGACAATTTGACCGGCATCTGGCAGGACGTGTTCTTGCTCGGCTTGCCGCCGGTGCGCGTGGCGGATGTGTTCGTGAAGTCGTGGGTGGACCGCGATACGCTTGAAACCGAAGTTACGCTGCGTAACGACTCCGCTCGCGCGCAATCCGTCGCCGTCAGCGGCAGCGTGCAGCCATGGGTGAACCTCGCGGGCACCAATGTCCTCGACGCGCCCGAACCGAAGTGGCGTCTCGACGCACCGGCGATGAGCCTGTCCGCGCAACGTGTCGTCTTGAAGCCGGGCGAGACGAAAGCCATCACACTCAGCGACAAGGCCGCCGGTCGCCTGAAGCGCTGGTCCCCGGACACGCCGAATCTTTACGGCCTGGTATTGTCGGTGGACGGCGAAGGACAAACGCTGGATCGCAGCTACACGCGCTTTGGCTGGCGGCAGTGCAAGATCGTGGGCAACGAGTTTCAGTTGAACGGCCGGAAGGTGAGGATGTTCGGCGACTTGCTCCACCCGTTCGGGCCGTTCGTCAATTCGCGCCGGTATGTTTGGGCTTGGTATCGGATGATCAAGGACATGCACGGCAATGCCGTCCGCCCGCATGCCCAACCGCATCCGCGTCACTACCTCGACCTCGCGGACGAGATGGGCCTGCTGGTGCTGGACGAGACCGCGATGTTTGGCAGTTCACTGCAATTGAACTTCGAGGCACCCGCCGCCTGGGAGCGTTACGCCGACCAATACGACAACTTGATCCGTCGAGACCGCAACCATCCGAGCGTGTTCGGCTGGAGCTGGGGCAACGAGCTGTTTGCCATTTTTATCTACGACCAAGCGATCATGAAGGAGCAGACCGACGCTTGGTATCGGCAACTCGCCGCTCTGGGCGGGCGCGGTCGCAAGTTGGACCCGACGCGCGACTGGTTCTCGTGCGACGGCGACGAGGACATGCGCGGCACGATGCCGGTATGGAACAAGCATTTCGGCCACGGCCGGCCGCTTCCCGATTGGATGCCCAAGGAGCGAACCAAGCCGTGGATGGTCGGCGAATCCGGCGGCTCCTACTACGCGCGGCCCGCGCAACTCGCGGTGTTCAACGGCGGGCGCGCCTGCGCGAGCTACGCCGGCCGCAATGAGGCGCTGGCCATCGATGTCTATGACAACATCGTGAATCTCGCGCGGCCCAAACTCGCGTTCTTCTCGCCGGCCGAGACCGCCTGGTTCGGCATCGAGCATCTTCCTCTTGGCTATCACGACTTCACGCGCCTGCCGAACACGAACGACGGCGTGTGGCTTCCACCGTTCAAGGACGGCCAGCCCGGCGTCCAGCCCGAGCGCATTCCGCCCTACGTCTGCACGCTGAATCCCGGTTGGGACGCCAGTCTGCCGCTCTACAAACCGCTCGCGATGTTCGAGGCGCAGAAAGCCGCGCAAACTCCCGGCGCGCCGCAACCCTGCGCCTGGGATCACAAACCTGAAATCAAAAAGCCCGTCACCGCCACGGTGCCCGCCACCATCGAACAGGTGGCATTCCTCGGCGCGCGCGATGGTGAACTTTTCAAACGTCTCACCACGGTCGGCCTGCCGCTGGCTGACGCCAATGCAAAATCTTCCCAGCTTCTCATCGTCGAGGCCGAGACACTGCCGGACGCGTCGATCGCGAAACCTGCCGTCGACGCCACGCTCTCCCGCAAAGGCACGGTGCTCGTGATGTTCCGTCAAGCCGGAGAAGTTCCTGCCGGGGTCACCCAGCTCCTTCCCGCACCCGTGACGCTCACGCCGCGCCACGCCACCGCGCTCGTGCCCCGGCAGAGCCACACCTGGACGGCGGGTCTGGAACTCATGAACCTCTGCTTCGCCGAAGACGCCGCCGACAAACAAATCCTCAAGTGCGGCCTCGCCGGGACGTTGGTGGAGCAGAGCCGCGTGCTGTTGGAAGCCAGCGCCACTGATTGGTCGCTCTTCATTGACGCTCCCGAGAATGCCAAGTGCGCCGCCGTCGTGTTGCACGAACAATTGATCCATCCCTCCGGCGTCGCCTTGGTGGCGCTCCCGCTGCATGGCGGCACGCTTGCGGTTTCCAGTCTGGATTACCTTGCTGATTCCCCGGCCCGCGCGCGGCTCTGGCGCACGCTCTTCGCCAACATGGGCGTGCGAATCTATCCGCAAGCCACTCCGGGCGATTCCAGCGCGCCCACCAAAAAGCCGCACGATCTATTGTTGGACGGGCCGGTGGAGAGCAAGCCGTGACCTGCATACTAAGTAAGTCTTGAATCTGAATAATAAATCAACATTTCTTAGAACCTCATGAACTATCGCTATCTCATGCCGCTGACTGTCCTGCTCTCGCTGGGTTGCTTCTGCCCGGTAGCCCTTCACGCCGCCCTGGTCCAGCGGGTGGATGCGACGGTCTCGAGCAGCGTGCTAACGAATGTGTCGGGGGTGGTGATCGGTTGGTTGGATCAGTCCGGCTCCGGCAACAACGCCTCAAGTTTGCTAGGCAGTGTTAGCTTTCCCAGCGTCAGTCTCTCGGCCTCGGGCAAGGCGGGCCTGGCCTTTGGTCCGACCAGCCGCGAGGCGCTTCAGTTGCTCAATGCGAGTGCAACCGCCAGCTTGTTAAATTTGCAGCCGGGCAGCTCCACCAACTCTGGTTTTGCCGCGCTGGTCGCTTTCAAGTGCGATGCGCTGACCAACAGCTCCGTCTCGGATTGGAATGATCTGATTGGCAACGGCGACGAAGGCAGCCCGGCCAATGGGTTTTTGATGCGATATAGCTCTGGGGGCACGCTGCAGGCCTACCTGAACGGGAGCTTCATTCAAAAGTCCGGCAGTCCGGCCGATCAGGTGGCGGCGGGTAACACAATTGTGTTGGCGTTCAACTATAACACAAATGGGAGCTACGAGTTCTGGGATTCCAAGAGTGGAACTTCGCTGACGGGAACGAAGGCGGCGACGAACTTCGCCACCGGCAATGTGCTCAAACTCGGGACGACGCAAAATGGGAACCGCTACTTCAAGGGAATGGTAGGCGAGGTGAAACTCTACAACCAGGTCCTGAGCGCGAGTGGTTTCAAAACCGAGCGGGAGCAACTGGCGGAGAAGTGGGCCAATATTCCGGTGAATCTCCCTTGGCGGATCATCCCGGCGGATCCCAATTATCCCACGGACGATGTCGTGATTGCCGCCCTGTCCGTGATGGACACCGCCTACCTGAACAGCCTGCTGCCGGCGGATCCAGCGAATCAGGATTGCACGGCCACCTTTCAGGAGGCGATTAATCTGGTTAAGAACAAAGGTGGCGGGACGATATTCGTTCCGGCGGGGCATTACCGGTTGGACGGGCGGTTGGACATTCCCACGGGCGTTACTTTGCGCGGCCAGTGGCAAAAGCCGGTGGCAGGGCAGCCGATTGTGGGGACGATTCTGAAAGCCTATGCCGGACGCACCAACGAGACTTCTCCACCGTTCATCGGGTTGCGCGGAAACTCCGGGGTGCGCGATCTGGCGATCTGGTATCCGGCGCAACTGCCCGGCGATATCCAGCCTTATTCGCCAGCGATGCAAGGCCTGTCGGGAGGAGGATTCGGGGTTCAAAATGTGACGCTGGTGAATGCCTACATTGGATTCACAACGCGTCTCTATGAGGGAGGAATGGGGGCCAGTCCGTTTGTGCGGCAGGTGTATGGCACGCCGCTCAAGACCGGGCTTGAATTTGACCAGATGGCGGATGTGGGCCGAGTGGAAACAGTCCATTTCTCGCCGGCCTTCTGGGCGGGCTCGGGACTGGCCGGTGCGCCGACCTCGAACCAGCACGCCGCCTGGTTGCGTGCCAATGGCACCGGGGTGATCCTGCGTCGCATTGACTGGTCCTACTATGCCTATGTGACGGTGGATGGTTACAACATCGGGCTGGCCTGCCGCCAATCCCTGTGGGACGACTCGACTCCGAATGGGCAATGTTATCGGTTTGAGCTCACGAACTGCGCGACGGGGCTATACCTCGAACAGAGCTCCTACGCCGGAATGCAATTCACCCGGTTCAATATCCAGAACGCCGGCGTGGGGGTTCAATGCGTGGATACCAACAACACTTCCGTATCGCTGTTCCAGTCGTGCACGATTGCAGCGACGAACTGGGCCGTGCGGAACACGAGCAACGCGACGCTCCTGTTTCAGAACAGCAGTTTTCCCCAGGGCGGCATTAAGTTCGACAGCGCAGGTGTTCTTTCGGTCTTGAACTGCGACTTTGGATCAACGTCGAGCAACCATGTGGAACTCGGCGCGAGCGTGGAAGCAACCCTGGTGGGGAACCGCTTTGTCGGCGGGCTGAAGATTGCGAACAGCTCGACCAGGGTGGTCTATGTGGATCACCAACCGCTGACGCTGGACGCAATGCCTCCTTATGAATATGGCCAGCCCACCAACTCATTCAAACCGGCGCAGACCAATCTGTATGTCATCACGCTGGCGCCTTACCTGGCGGCAGCGGACGGGCTGGCCGATGACACGGCAGCGTTTCAGGCGGCGTTGAGTGCCGCAGCGTCGGCAGGTGGCGGTACGGTATTGGTGCCGGCGGGCGATTATCGGTTGAACGGCAATCTGACCATTCCCACCGGCGTCGAACTGCGCGGCGTTTATGACGAGCCACACGGGACGTCAGGACGCGGGAGCATTCTCAACATTTATGGCGGGCGCAATGATGCCAACGGCACTCCCTTCATTCAGATTCAACCTTTCGCCGGGGTGCGGGGATTAACCTTCCATTATCCGGAGCAGATTTATAATGGCAGCGGCCCGATGCTGGGCATGGTGCCGTATCCGTTCACGTTGCGCGGATTGGGATCCAACATCTACGTCATCAATGTGGCAGCCACCGTTCCCTGGCAGTTGCTGGACCTTGCTGCCAATCGGTGTGACAACCATTACGTGGACGGCATTGTGGCCGCGGCGCTGAAGACGGGCGTCATTGTCGGTAACGGCAGCACGGACGGGAGGATCATGAACTGTCAGTTGAACCCCTCTCAATACGGGCAATCAGGAGGTATCTATCCAAGCATTCCGACCTCAACCTACCCGGACGTCTTTTCTCTCTTGAACACCCAAGCCTATGGTTACGTGTTGGGTAAGACGGTGCGGCAGGTGTTTCATCAAAACTTCGTGTTCGGCGCCCTCTCCGGAGTTTTGCTGGCGGATGAAGGCGGCAGCGGGCCGCAGGGATGGAGCTTGGGGCTGGGCGTGGACGCCGGCAACAAATCCCTCCAAGCAAACCAGGTTGATGCCGGAGGATTTGATTGCATCAACAATCAGTTGGTGTCGCTGACGACCCAATCCGCATACCTGGTCACCTCGAACGGCTTCAACGGAAAGCTGCGCTTGTTTGGCTTGGCCTGCTGGGGCAATCCCGCCAAGGGCGCGGAGGTAAACGGCGGTGAGTTGCAGGTGCAGTCAGGTCTGATTCACCACTCCACCGCGCTCACGTTTGATGTCAATAACACCGCCAAGCTGGCCTGGCAGGGCGGAGCGGTGGTGACCTACGCCAACACCCTGGTGCAACGTGACGTCAATGCGACCGCCAACTTCACCGGCATTTCCCTCAATACCGCCACCACCCAAATGCCCAAAACCGCAACGGGCATGACGGCGATCGGCAACCTGTGTCGCAACACGACCCCTACGCGGCCCAACCCGCCCACGGGCTTGCTCCTGGCAACCATCAATGCGTTGGTGGGGCTGGACTGGAACAACAACGCGGAATCCGACTTGAATGGTTACGCGGTCTATCGCTCGACGACCTCGGGGTTGAACTTTGTTCAAATTGCCACGCGGCTGAAGACCAGCGACTACAGCGATACCAACGCTCTCGCGGGTGTGACCTACTACTATCGGGTGACCGCCGTGGACACTTGCAGCGCGGAGGGTGTCATGAGCGGCCAGGTTGCCGCGCAGATTTACACGCCGAAGCTCATTCAGCATCTGGATGCCACCCAGCCTGCCAGCGTCACGGTCAACAGCTCGGGTGTGGTGACCAGTTGGACTGACCTCTCGGGTAATGGCAACCATGCTGCGAGCCTGATGGGCGAGGTGGGTTATCCCAGCGCCAGCCTCTCGACCTCCGGCAAGGCGGGTTTGGCGTTCGGCCCGACCAATCGCGAGGCGCTCCAGTTGCTGGATGTGGGTGCGACCGCAAGCTTGTTAAACCTTCAACCGGGCGTCGCCAACTCGGGCTTTGCCGTCCTGGTGGCCTTCAAGTGCGATGCGCTGACCAACAGCTCCGTCTCGGATTGGAATGATCTGATTGGCAACGGCGACGAAGGCAGCCCGGCGAACGGGTTTTTGATGCGGTACGATTCCGGAGGCACGATGCAGGCCTACCTGAACGGGAGCTTCATTCAAAAGTCCGGCAGTCCGGCCAACCAAGTGGCCGTGGGTAACACGATCGTGCTGGCGTTCAACTATGATACGAACGGGAGTTACCAGTTCTGGGATTCCAAGAGTGGAACTTCGCTGACGGGAACGAAGGCGGCGACGAACTTCGCCACTGGCAACGCGCTCAAACTCGGAACGACGCAAAATGGCAGCCGCTACTTCAAGGGAATGGTGGGCGAGGTGAAACTCTACAACCGGGTCCTCGATGCCACCACGTTTGGCAACGAGCGAAACGCTCTGGTTGCCAAGTGGATTCAGGCGCCACCGGCTCCGGCTCCCACCAACCTGACCTGCACGGTCTCGGGTGGCGCGTTGGTGTTGAATTGGCCCAACGGGGTGGGATGGCAGTTGCAGTCCCAGACGAACGGACTAAGCGTGGGCCTGAATCCGGCGAGCAACGCCTGGTTCGCCGTGACCAGCACGTCGCCCTACACGAACAGGATCAGCCCAACAAATCCGGCTGTGTTCTTCCGTCTGAAATGGCCCGCGAACTAGTGTAGGGACTCTTAAATTACGTGACATAATGGTGGCTTAGCTTCCGATCCGCCTTTTCGCGGGTGAACTGCCAGTTGATCCCGCGCTTTTCCACGTTGCGTTGGTGCTGCCAGGCGGCGATCTCACTGGCCACCAGCGCGCGCTCGGCCAGGCGCCGCCCTGTGCATTGCTTCTCCATGATGCTGATCTCCACCTCGGCCAGGTTGAGCCATCTGGCACGCTTGGGGGTGTGGTGAAATTCAAGCCGCGTCAGCACGCCCGCAGCCGCCTCCGCCCCCAGCACTTCCTGGAAGGCTTTGGAGAAATGGATGTTGAGGTTGTCCACCACCAGATGCAGCAACCCCACCGTGGCATAGACCGTGGCCAGCAGTCGGCAGATGAAGTGGACAAACTCGGCCTTGGTGCGCCGCTGGGTGACGGCTACTTCGCGCCGCCCGCCCTTGGGCTCCACGGCCACAAAGATGTTGCAGGTGCCACGCCGCTCGTATTCATAGTCCTCCTTGCGGGGTGGCCAGCAGTTGTTTGCTTTTCTCATCGACGCAGACCACGGGCTGGTTGGGATCATGGGGCCGGGTGTAGAGCTCACACAGCCCGGCCATCCGTTCCCGGTATTCGGCCGTCAACCGCCCGACACACCACATGGCTTTACGCCAAGGTTTGAGCAGGTTTTTTTCAAAAACTGACGGATCGTTTCCCGGCTGACGGTCTGCAATTGGGGCCGCTGGCGGGCCGCCTCCACCAGCAAGGGTAGGGTCCACCGCTGCCGGTCGGGGCGGGGCTGCAGGCCAAAAGCCACCACCTCGGCCTGTTGGGCGGGCTGGTAACGCCGGGGTGCCCCGGGGCGGGGCGCGTCGTGCAACGCGTAACTTAAGCCCCGCTCCTAGTAGGCCGAGCGGGTGCGCCACAACACCATCCGGCTCACCCCCCAGAACCTTTTGAATCTGCTGGTCGCTCGCCCCCTGGTCCAGGGCCGCCAGAATATGGGCCCGGGTCAGCTCGCGGGCCGGATGGGCACCTTTGGTGCGCAAATCCCGAACGGTTTGCCGCTCGGCTTCGGAAAGTTGAATGGAAATCCGTCGCATGAAAAAACATACATTCATGCAACGGCTTTTCTAGGGCGATGCACCGTCCACCGGTGGCGCAGAGCGATCATGAGTTGGTTCAGCGCGGGCGTCCGCCGCCTCGTGCGTCCAGGTATCAAACGCCCCCAGGAAGGCCAGGACATGCAACCGTTCTGGAAAGCACCTGGAGCCGGTCGGCAGCGGTCAGGAGTCCGCGCCGTTAATTCATCGGGCCCGTTACTTGCGCTGTGCCGGGCCGACGGTCGCCTCGGCCGCCGGCAGGAAAACCCGGAACAACGACCCTTCGCCAACGGGGCTGGACACTTCCACAAACCCCCCGCGGGTTTTCACAATGCCCAGGACCGTGGAAAGCCCCAGGCCGGTTCCCTTGCCGATTTCCTTGGTGGTGACGAAGGGTTCGAAAATCTTGGCCAAAACCTGTTCGGGCATGCCGTGGCCGGTGTCGCTGACCGTCAGCAGAACGTAGGGACCGGGAACCTGCCGCGATTTCCGCAAGTCTGCTTCCTCGAGGATGATATTGCCCGCTTCGATGCGAAGACAGCCGCCCTGGGGCATCACATCCCGGGCGTTGACGCAAAAGTTCAAGAGGACCTGGTGCAGTTGGGTGGCATTGCCGTTGACGGGAAAAAGCTCTGGCGAAAGCTTGCTCTGGATGCGAATCGAACGCGGGAAGGTGTCCTCCGCGAACCGGACGATCTCGTCGATCAGGGGCTGGATTTGCACCCGGGCATGCACGCCCCACCGTTCCCCGGGAAAAGGAAAGGATCTGCTGTCGTGGTGCGATCAAAAGTGGAATAATGCTTTGACCCCGTTGCCGGAACATTTTTGATCTGTATCATCCTTGTCCGCTTCGACGGAGGATAAGGCTCTGCGGGGACGCAACCTGAGCGCCGTTCGAAGTCTGGCAAACGGCGGGCCGGGCTGCTTACGGTGGCCTGGCCAGCCTCCGCCGGTGCCAGTTCAAAAGCGAAAAATCCTCCCCTCCTGATATTCTGGCAGCTATGAAAAGCATCAGCTCAGCCAACGTATTCCAGCACCTTTAATCCGCCACCTGCTGGCCCACCACCGGGACGGCCTGCTTTGTGCCCGTGCCGCGGCCGGAGAACTGGGACTCTCCCGCTCCCGTTTTTTTGAACTTTACAGCGATTGTCTCGCCGCCTGCGCCCAGGGCCACGCCGGCACCTGGTCGCCGGGCCTTTCCGGCGGCAATCATCGTCCGCCGTGGCCCGAGGCGGTCACGGTCCTGCTCGCCAAACTGCTTTCCTCCAAACCACCCTCATCCTACAGCGCCGCCGCCAGCGAACTCCATCGCCGACTCAACTTCAAAAC
>JAQGOT010000750.1 GCA_028293465.1 Pedosphaera sp.
GCTTTCGATGTTTTCGGGCGCGACGTGGAGGTAGCGGGCGGCGTCTCCGGCCACCTTCTTCACTGCGAATGCTCCAATGGTGGCCCAGATCACTGACCCAACGGCGCCAGCGCCGATCTTCAGCCAAGCGGGAACGGCGTCGCCCCAGATCCAGAAGGCGGCAAAGCCAAGGGCGACGGCGATGGCCGAAGTCACCAAAAAGTACCAGACTCCGCGCAGCTGTTTGGGAACCGCGCCCGGCTGGCGGTTGATAAGTACCCAGAGCCACGCCAGCAAGTGGGACACCTCGGTCCCGTTCATCATGTGCGCCCAGTAAAACTCGTAAAAATGAACATACTTCCGGTCGCGATTGGCGCTCGTGGTCAGACGACGCAGCTCCAGGTCGCCCGACATGGTGTCGGGCTTGCTCCAGATGCGATTCACACCGCCCTCACGTCCGACGGCGGGATTATTCGTCCAGACCGCCTCGACGAATCCGCGCAACGTGTCCATGGGGACCTGCTCGCCCACTCCGTGGATCAGCACCACGGCCACCTTCTTTTTCTTTTCCTTCATGGTTAGGATCTCCGTGCCGTTTCGAGCGACGCCCGCCCGACTTGTTTGCTTGCTCTCGAAATCAGTTGAACCAGACGGGGGCGAGCCAGGCATGGCGGGTTTCCTCGTGGTCATCCTCGTGGGTCACCTTGATTGCGATGTAATCGTAGTTTACGGCCGAGACGCCGCTGACTTGGACAGTGCCGTTTCCGGTCGCGGACTTCTTCCCGACCACTGCGGCCCGCCCCTGTCCGATTTTTCCGCCATATACCTCGATGGTGTAGTCGCCATGCGGGTCGTTCGTGTTGGAGATCTGCACGGTGATGTCCAGGCCACCCGCGGGTTTGTGGAATTCGTCGCCGCAGAGGTGACCATTCACGGTTCCGATCACGTTCAGTTCGGCCTCTTCGGTCGCGTACACGTGGCGGGCGCGAATCGCGTCCAGGATTTCCTTCTTGGTCAGGTGCGCGCATACGACGCCGGTCCGGGCATCCGTGAGCGTCCCCCAGGTGGGGAAGTGGTTGTCCTGGTCGCCGACCGGGCCGACGCGAAAACCCTTGCTCAGCAGATCCCAGTACTCCGGCTCGAAGCGCGTCGGCTTGGCTGCCTTGGGGAGAGTCCCCGGGCCACACAGCACCTCGATGGTGCGAACGTGCTCGCCCATTTTCTTCACCCAGGAGCCGTCGCCACCGAAATCGTCCCGGCCGTATTCCACGTCAGCATGCGGGTCGCTGGTGCCAACCGGATGGTTGAACTGCAGGATCGGAAATTTCCCTTGGCTGTCGTTGTGGGTAGCGAGCCAATCCAGCAACTTGTCGAACTTGCCATTCATCGTCGGAATGACTTCGCCCACCTCGAACACATTGACATGATTTCCGGACGAAATGGTCGAAAATTCCTGGCCGTAGAGGGCCACGAACTTCCCGTCTTCGTTGGCTTTTCTGGCCGCACCCATGACCGACGTGTCGTTGTTGCCGTCGTAGAGGGAGTGATCTTTGCCGATAAGCACACCGTCCTTGCGGGTTCCCTCCTTGGAGAAGGGCGTTCCCGGCTTGTGGGCTCCCTCGGCCGCGGCGTGATTGTGCTCGGTGATCGCGAGAAAATCCAGATGGGCCTTGTTCCGTGCATAGGCGTAGGCTTCAGCCGGATACCCGGACCCGTCGCTATAGGAGGTATGGGAATGTAGATTGCCGAAGTAAACGTGCAGATCGTCTGCGCCGTGTAGAGTCGTAAACCCTGCAAGCAGGACGACGATGGAGGCTGTGGTTGTTGCTTTCATGCTGGAAATTGAAAGACGGCTCCGGAACGGGACTGTGTGGGGAAAATTCTGGGGCTCGGATTTCGCTTCGCCACCGCCGGTGCCACTGGGAATTCGCTCGACGCAGGCGTCCTTGGCAACGCCTAAAGCGCTTCCTCTCTGTTTTGTGTGAACTCCATCTGCTTTGCTGGATCATTTTATTCGTCGTAGGAACGCCAAGGCTGCCACCCGTCCGACCCGCGATCTGTAAATTCTATTGTTTCGCATTAGATGCGCCGGGTCATTTGCGACTTAGGGCAACTGTTTTGCACAGCTAATACTTGACCACAGCAATATTAACCTGCACCAAGCATTTGTATTAGCCGCATCGAAGTCGGGGTCCACTTGCCGGCCCTAAAGCATTCAACCCAGCAGGAGTGTTACCCGCCATGCCAATGCAGGAATCGACCGCCAAAGCCATCTGGCTCGCCGCCATCAAGGACGTGACCGGTACTGATCCGGTCAACCCGGTAAAAAAGTGGACCGAATACATGAGCAACGCCCAACTGGAGGCGGCCTATGACGAAACCAATGCCGCACTGGCGGCGAATCAGTGGTCGTGCAGTTGGAGACTTCTCGAATTGGCCCAATGTGCGACCGTCAAAGACCAATACCTGGTTCTTGCTGCCAAATCGACTCGCAAGTCCGACGCCTCTTCCGCCGTTCGCCTTGCGGTGGCCAAGGCGACCAAGCCCCTGATAGGAAAATGATCCGCCAATGAAGCTTCGCCTCCTCATCCTGCTGTTATTTCTCGGCGCCTCTTCCCGTGCGGCGGACGTCGTTGGGTCGGGTCTCTAGCAGGCGCTGTCGCACTGGGCCAGCTTGCTGGAGCCGGCCAAAGGAGACAAGGCGGGATTGGACAAGAAGTATGCTGAGTTCGTGGCTCAGGAGAAAGCCCGGCGGGAGACCTATGACGAACACGTCCTCCAGCTTACGGCCCTGAAGCTGGTTTACGACGATCTGGCTTCCAAACTCAGCTCGACGCAAACCGCCTTGGATGTGGCCAGTGCGCTGCTTCCGGAGGAAACGCGCATGCTTGCACACTGGCAAGAGCTCCTCGATCCCGCTGGCAAGGACAAGGACGCCTTGGAGAAAGCGTACAAGAAATTGGACAAGGAGGAGAGAGCCCGGCCGTCGGACGATGCGGACCATCAATCCAGACTCGAGACGCTCAAGATAGTCTACGGCGATGCCGTTCGCAGCGTTGCAGCACCCGAGCGTCCTGCGGTCCCTGCCAAGCCGGAGACGATTTGGAGCTACCTGCACCTCGCCAAATCATCCGCCTATGCGGATCGGGCTAAACCGGCACAATTCGGTTGGACCCGCACCGACGGGGACGATGTTTACACTGCGAAGGGCGGCATCACGCTGGGCTACTTCGGCACCGATCCGTCAAAGACAACCGGCGACTATGTGTGGAACTGGTGGGGTGGATTCGACTTTGACCTGTCGAGCGACAAAAAGAAAAATCCTGGTACACTCACGCAGACGCTGTCCGCCTTTGGCTACAGCAGAAACACCGGGAAATTTGACGAACACGCTCTGCATCTGACGTACTTGCCCAGTATTTCTCATCTCGCGAACCGGAACTTCAAATCGCAGAATCTCGTCGCTCAGTTGCTCATTGAGCCAGCGACCACATTTGGCGATTTGCCGGTAAATTTGCGAAAGCACGGCGTTTTGTTCGGCCCGCAATTTGGAGCGGAGGTCGGTCAGGCCTTTGACAAGACGAAGGGGAAAAGCCCGGAGGACGGGGGCTTCTCCCGGGGGTTCATGAAGTGGTCCTTGAGCGTCTACCCCTCTGGACTAAACGATAAGCTTTATCTGTATCTCGACAACACGACTCGATTCCTGGGCGATGATCACTTCCATCATTACAACCTCCTCAACGCCGGGGTTTCATACGACCTTTCCGACCAGATCTCGCTGAGCGCCGACTACCAAATCGGTCGCGACACGCCGAAATTTGAATTCGGGACCAAAATGACCGTCGGACTTGGCGTCCAATTCTAGGGAGCATCCGGAAGGCGTTGTGTCCGACCGGGACCGATTATGGCAGACCACAGCCAGCCGGCTCCGTGCTGAAGCTCGGGCCTCAAGAGCCGCCCCGTGCGCTGATCACCGCCGAAAGGTGTACCGAGGTGAAGCGACTGGCGGAAGACGGCAAAACCGGGAGGCATCGCAGCGAAGATCGGCATTTCCCTTCCCAGCGTTCAGAATATCCAGAACGCCTTTGGCATAAAACGGGCGCGGAGGAAGGTCGCCCGAACTATGCGAACTGCGACGGTGATCGTGCGGACGACACCATGCGGCCCTCGCCGGTGGACCGCAATCGCGATCTGGCGTCTATTACAGCCCGAAGCTTGTGAGAGCCTTTGACTTCGTGTAGCAGTCAGGAAGGTGGTTCGTTTCTGAAGCATTACCGCACGCATCAACCATAAACCTGACCCGGTCCCTCAATAGGCTGCCAGAAGATGTGGGGTTGCAATCGTAAGTAGTTCGATAAAAATCGCCGATATGATCCACGCTCGCGCGCATTCCCTCACTCACTTTGAACGTAGCTGTTGTGAAGGAACCGACGCAACGTTCGACTTCTTATCTGCTCGGGTTTCAGGGGGCGCAGAGCTCTAAGAGGAATTTCAAATGGCACCCCTCGTTGACCATTCAGCGATTAAGAGGAGCATCAGCGACGCGCTAGATTGCGGCATCTCCCTCGTGTTGCAAAGTGTGAAGACGGGACCGATGTCGGAGGATGGCGTTTCGAACTTTGGGCAGGGTTGGCATGACTTCTATTTTGAGGATCGTACAGCAGGGGCGCATGCGACGCTTGAGGCTTACCTATTCTTTCAACTTCCAGATATTGCCCGTCGCAAACTTACCCATGAGATCGAACTCGAGGAGAAGGTTTTCTCTAGTTACTTGGTTCCTCTCTTTAACCCCACACCGGGAGATGGCTGGCCTACAAAAAAAGAAGACCAACGAGCGGAGGCTGAAGTAACCACCACAAAAATTGCGAAATTTTCGCAATGTTGCTTCTACTCCAGTCACGAACGCAAAATCGAGTTTGCGCAAAAAGCGCTCGGAACGCTGCGGAGCAGGGTGAATGGCAACACCTTGGCGCTAGGTCACTCGGTCAATTCCAACGATGACAAAACCGATCCCGTGAGTATTTTCGCCGCAGCGGAGGTGTTGCGGGCGCGTTATCTCTGGGCGTCGGATTCCCAGGAGCGATTGGACCTCGTTCGGGAAGCGATGGAGCTGTTGTCTCCAGCAACCAACCCGGTTGCGAACAATTCTTGGCGTCTATCATCCATCCCGTGGCTGAAAACGTCGCTTCCCTTGGTGCATGCGGTCTACACTACTTGTGTTGCGACCCTCGTCGCGTGCGATCCCGCCGAGGAATGTCGCCAATTTTTTGAGCAGGTACTGGCGCACATTTTAAGGCAGGACTATTTCTTGATGTCCGACATGGTGATAGAAACATACTCCTTTAAGGACAGGATCGAGAGTAAGCAGAGAACCGACTACGTCAGCTTTGAATCGACGCTCTATGTCGTTCAGACAGTGCTTTCGGCCGTAGACCATGGGCTTTGTTCCACCGCGCTCGTTGGATACGTCCAGCCCACCTTGCTTGCTTGGCGGGGTGGGGCGTTGAGCGGGTACTGCCATGAGATTTCCGACCGGGCTTCCATTAATCCCCAGAAAAACAGATTTTCGTACATAATCTCAATACTGAGGACGCTTGCCCTGGCTCAGGGACTGTTCAGGAGAGTGCCAGACAGTCATAATAACAACATTGCCATGTATATTAATCCGATAAGATTTCCGGCCAGGGGAATTGTTCCTGATGGAAGAATTGCATTTCTTGCCATGCCTTTCGGTGCTGGCGACAAATACGAATCGGTTCACTTGCGATTGAAAGAAAAGTGCAGCGCCTTGGGGTTTGAGCTATATAGAACTGATGACCTGAAGGATACCAGTCTTGATATTCCTCATAAGATTTGGAGTGATCTCTGGAGGAGTTCATTTATGATCGCGATATGCGACGGCATGAATCCAAATGTGTACTATGAGATCGGACTTGCTCACGCCATTGGAAAACCGGTGTTTCTTTGCGCCAAGGCGCGAGACCAGTTCTCATTTGACGTCGGTGGAATCGCAAACTGTGCGTATGACTCAGAGTCTCTCGAGGAGCAGTTAATTAAATTTATCAATGACATTAACCTAAGGTGGACGGTATGATCTTTTTCGCTCAAAAGGCATTTATCGTGGAGAATCAGCGGTTGCTGGTGATTCAGAAATCAAGTGCTTCGCCCTTGCACCCTGGGAAATGGGAGGTGCCCGGCGGGCGGCTTGAGGTTGGCGAGACTCTCGAACAGCACATTATGCGGGAGGTCTTGGAGGAGACGGGGCTAGAGGTGATTCCGGGAAAAGTCTTCGGTATTTGGGATTGGATGATTCCGTCGCGTGCGAATCCTTCTTCGGAGGATCGGGTTGTTGCGGTGGCTCGTCTCTGCCGGGTCAGTGGCGGAGCACTTTCGGTGGACCAGCAGGTGACTGGGGACGACATCGGAGGAGTCCAGTGGTTGCCGTTTTCCGCTCTTCCGAATCTCGATTTAATCCCGAACATGAAGCCGATAATGGGCGAATTCCTTGAGGTGAATGCCGCTCGCGATTCGTGATGAAAGCGGAATCGCGTTCGGTCTTAGTGAAGGGACCGCCACTGAAATGGCGCAAGTACGAATTGCTTTCGCATTTTGAACTAGCCTCGTTGGCGCAAATTGAGTCCACTGTACGGCGTTTCCCGTGGCATGATCGAGAGGCGCTACTGGAGGAGGTAAGGATTTTCTTGCCGATGCTTGGGGAGTCGGAGTTTTGTGTCGTAAAATTGGTACTTCATAATGCAGTTTCGTGGCTGCCGAATTATCGAATTTACGGCCCAAAGGATCTTTTGATTCTTACGGAGAATTTGATGAAGCCGGGCATGCAGTTTGATGAAATTTGGTATTGTCGTACCAACACGCGCCATGGGCGATTCAGTGTTGGTGGCCGAATCCTCATTGATCGGAGGTGCGGACATGATGGACATACGATCGAGCAGGTGTGGCGGTGCAGCCCGAGAATGATCGAGTATTTCGATGACGGATTTGATTCACCGTATGTCCGTGCCGTGCGTGCGGGATGGGGGTGGAGGCCAAGAATTGTTAGCACGTTTATTCCGAGGAAGTCTTCCGTGGCAATTGAAGAGCTTGGACGCGACCTTTGCTCGGCGATGGCCCTGATACTTCCATTGCGCGAGAGGTTAGTGGCGTTCGAGTCCTTTATTTTTGAATCCGGGTGCGATGTTGTTTCTATCGAGTATAAAATTGATGGAGATAATGTATCTATTATTGACTGGGACACGTTTCAGGATCGCGCGGTTTTGTACCATTGGGACCAGAGCGTGTGAACGCACCCGATGAGCAACTGTCCCTTTTGCCTAGGCCCGGACTTGAGGGATATTTCGGTCGCGGATGTCGCCGAAGAGCATAATGCAGTTAGACGGAGGGTACTAGAGGTATTTCCGCAGTCGCTTCTTTTAGCTGCGCTGGGACCCGTTGTGAGCCCTTATCTCCTTTTCGTCCCCCGAAGACACATTGGCGGTATCCGTGAGGCAACGGCCACCGAGTGGGAGGAACTCTTCCTTGCGTTAAGTATTTGCCTGGAGAAGAAAGTGTTCCCGTCCGGAACACTGACGATTTTTGAGCACGGAGTGCGGTCTGACGGAGGCTGCAGTTGTGTGGACCACTGTCACCTCCACATTGTTGATGGGAGATTCGACCTCAATTCTCTGATAGAGAAGGCGTTGCCATCGCCCAAATCATTTCTGATTGGCAGGAAAGGGTTCGAAGTGGATTCCCCTCCGGCGGACTACATCTGGGCAGGGCACTATACCAGTGAATCGAGGGATATTGTTGTGAAAGCAAGTTCCGCCGAGGGAAGGGGACCGCAGTATTTCCGCCGAGTTCTGGCGGCTCTCGCAAAGACCGATCAATGGGATTGGCGGGTGTTTCCCCGCTGGCACGCCATTAACGACCTACTGGGTCGGTGGAATTAAAGCAGCGGCCCTATTCACCCAGCCACGAAGAGAAGTTGTTGAAACCGTCGTCCGACTGCCAGTCGTACGTTTTGGAAAACGTAGTCAGCTGTAGGGTTTGCCCCCTTTGGGATTCAGGTCGTGCGCTTTTGAGTGTCCAGCCTTCATGTTCGTCGAAATAAATCCATTTGGCTCCATCCCACGCGCGGGGACGCGCAAAGGTGCCCTCGGCAGAGAACTCGAGTGCCAAGTATTGCATGGGATTCGGACCTTGTGCTGCGACCACCCGATTCTTGTCCGGAATTCCATTTATGTGGACTCCGAGGAGTGTGTTACCTTTTTTGATACTGGCGAAAATTTCGTAATGAACCCACGGCCGGCTGTAAGTTGAGCTTCCGATCAGCACTGTGGTAACGGTCGTTCCGTTGAGTCCTCCGTTGATTAGCTTCTTTAAGGCCGCAGAACCCTTTTTTTCAGCCTCCTCCCAGAGCGAGCCGTCAAGAAAGCCGGCGTCTTCGGTTCCTTCTTTTGTGACCCAATGGTTTCTAACGACGTTCACACGAAAATCTGCCACATCCTGATAGTGAAAACTGAAGAAGACTCTTTTGGCCATGGCTCTAGGGCTTGCTATCGGAGGATTTGCGGCAAGCTGAAAGTATAAGGCGCAGTTCATTGGCGTTGCTGCATAGTACCTAGTGAACGAATAGGATGTTGTTTACTGGAGAGCGGCTCCGGGGCAGTTGTCTGCCGCTCCATTGCTGCGTCGCTTTTTTGATTGTGTTGTTTATCTTTGACTCCGGATAGTGCGTATGCCGCTTTCAGCATGATTGTAATTTTGCACGAACTCCGCCTAGATCACCACTGCGTCGGGATCAAGTCGGCCCTTGAGGCAAAGTTCCCGGGTATACCTGTTGTGCTAGTGGATGCGGGCAGTGTGACGATTTGGCCGACGGCGGAGACTTGGGCAGATGTTTTGGTCGTGCCGTTCGATGGCGGGGCTTTGCCTTCGAATACGCACCTTTTTATTCAAACTGTTCTTACGCGGAAATGGGCGGCGTTCGTGCTGCCGGTCGCGGTTTCGGCTGCGAAGGCTCCTCCTGCTCCGGTTGACTACATCAAGGCCCTCCCTTGGGAAAATGATGGATTCGCACGTTGCTGTCAGAGAATCGGTGCTCGGCTGGGTCTCGCGCTGCGGTCACGGGTCCATACACTCTTCATTTCGTACCGGGCCGTGGATGGAACGGGCCTAGCAACGCAATTTGAGTCTTTCCTGAAAGGAGAGGGATATAATGTCTGGCGAGACGATTCGAAGGATGCCTTCGATGGGGAAACGACCATACCGCCGGGTGACTTCGTGCAGCGAGAAATCGAGACCAACCTAACGAATGCGGATATGGTGCTACTGCTCGACACGCCGAAGGCGTGGGAGTCATCGTGGATTAATTTGGAAGTGGGCTTGGCAAATGGAAACCTGATTCCCGTGCTGCCTGTACTTTTTCGGCGCCCGGGAGAAAAGGTTTTGTGCTCCCGATTTCGCGCACTGGATACTCTGCAGCGGTGCGTCGACTTCGACTTGGTGGGACCTGACGCGCCCGATCATGTTGACCCTGCAGATCTGCAAAGGGTGCTCCACGAAATGGAGACCTACCTCTGCGAGATTTTCCAGCGTCGATTGCGTGTACCGCACGGGGTCGCGCGCGATTTTGGCGCGCTTCAGTACGAGTGGTCCCAACGAGATCGCTTTGTTTACGAGGCGGTCCGGAAGTCAAGCGGCCGAGTTGTCGTGCGTGTTTTTTCACATTGCTCCTTCTTTGACGGAATTTACGACCCCGCCCTGCGCGCGTTCGTCCAGCATCTGAGGGGACTCGATCCTCGAGCGAATTACGCCCTCTACGTCTATGACGGGACCCTTATTCCGCCGATCCAATTGCGAGAGATCGAGCGAAGTGCCGCGCTGGCGAACCGCGCCGAGGTGATTTTGTTGCATCATTCGGAGGTTTTGACCGTTCTTACGAGCAATTTCACCCAGCGACCATGACGAAGCCGGATCTTCCACTTTCACTCTCTGGACTTGCAGTGGGTTTCTCCGGCGCGGTTCCGGAAAGAAAATATTGGACTGAGGTTGCCCAGGACCGGGGGATTTTGGAGTTTGTGGCGCTGTTGTCCGGGCTCGTGCTGAAGTACGGTGGCTCAGTCGTACACGGTGCCCACCCGACCTTTACGCCCGTCATTCTTCGACAAGCCCAACAACAGGCTCCATCACGAAAGAATAAGGCAGTGACAATTTGCATGTCTCAGCTCTGGGCGAAACTCCTCCCCGCCTATGACCGCGAGCGCTTTGAAAGAGAGTCTGAGTTCGTTGTGGTTTCCCAAGTTGGCGAGGGTGACTCAAATGATTCCACTGTGAGGAACGCGAGTTTGTCTGCAATGCGTCGTACATTAGTCAATAGGATGAACGTCTTGGTAGCCGTTGGTGGCATGCGCCATGAAGGGACGGGGCTAACTCCCGGTGTGGCGGAAGAGGTTGAATTGGCTCGGCAGCGCGGAATCGCCTGTTTTGTCGTCGGAGGGCTAGGGGGAGAAGCGGCAAAGGTGGCAGAACGATTTAAGCTCGATACGACGGAACTTAGAAACGGCATGTCTGTGGACAAAAACGCGGAATTGCTCTCCAGCGATGACATCTCGGGGTGTGTCGGTATTATCTTTGAACACTTGGCTAACCACCGCCATGCCCTGCTTCATGGACCTACTGAGGGTCGTGACTGACCTGCGCCGCGATTTCGAGACTGGGGCCCGATTTGCGGAGGCGCGGGCGGGCTTGGATTTCCAGTGGAGACGAGATGGTCGTTTTTTCACGCCGCCAGCATACCTTAACCTTCAATTGAGCCGCGTGAATCTAGTGTTTCCGCCGCGGAACGACTCGTGACCAGCGTCGACTGGCCGATTCCGCGCAGAGTCATTGGGCCGGACCACGATTGTCGTCAGCTGGCATCCGTCCCGAACGGCCAGCCATGGGCTTCGTACATTTATTTGCGATTGAATGATTATTGCACGGTATTGCGATTTCCCTTGTGTCGTTGTCACGGGTCAATGCTTTAGGTTATCTCGAAAGCATGCGACTGTCATCGATAAACAAATCGGCGTTCTGAGCTCCTGCAAACTGCCAAAACGCGCGCATGGCCAAATTTTTTATCTCCTATCGCCGAAAGGACGACATAGAAGCGGTCAAGAAGCTATATGATTTGATAGTGGCTGAGTTGGGGGTGAAAGCGGTCTTCTGGGACAAGGATCGATTGCTGAAGGGCAAGGATTTTGTTCCTCAGCTTGATCGATTCGCTCACGAAGCGAAGATCATCCTGGCCTTCATTGGGCCGAAATGGATCCAACTGGCAGAGGAACGTGTGGCGCTTTCGGATCGGGATTGGGTGCGAGACGAGATCTGTCACGGCATCGAGGCGGACAAACCAGTGATCAAGCTCCTGTACAATAGCCCGGCTCCGCGCGCCGAGAATCTGGATTCTTGGGATCCCGCGCAGCGCGACCAGTTTGTCAGCTGCCAGCATTTTGAACTACCGGCGGATTTTGGCGAAAAGGACGTGCGCGAGCTTCTGGCCGACGCCAATCGGACACTGGCCGCCCAAAAATCACGGCGCCCGCGCGTGCAACTTTTCGGAAGAGATGCCGATCTCAAGGTACTGAAAGAATTCCTTCGGGACCGGTCGGCGGGGAGTATGAATCTCTATGGGCTGCGGGGCATGGGGAAATCCTCGCTGGCTCGGGAAGCAGTGAATCAGAAAGGCTGCCGGCTTCTTGAGGCCTCCCTCGAAGAGGCGAAGACCGCGGAAGATGTTCGACTCGCGGTGGCCCGAGGTCTCGGATTGAACCATGCGGATGCCGGGCGTTTGCAGCGGCAGATCCGCGAAGCGCTGGAGCGGAGTGAGGAGCCGGGAGTGCTGGTGGTCCACAATGCTGATTGTATGACGGAGTTCTATCGCGAAACCGTGGGCGACTGGGTGGCGAAAGTTTCCCGAATCCGGTTCATATTGTGCAGCACTGGTCCTTTGGTGTTTGCTGACCGGAAGCGGCAGATTGTTGGTTTGGCGTATGAATTGACCGGCTTGAGGCCTGACTACGGGGAAATCCCTGCGGTTCAGTTTTTCTTGTCCAATGCTGCCAAGGTTGATCGCCTGGTGGCTCCGTCCATCGGGGATCTGAAGGTCATCGCCAGCATCTGCAAAAAACTGGGCGGGCATCCTCAACTAATCGCGGTTTACGCCAAAAAATCGGAATTGCTCTCGTTGCGCGAGCTGGAGTCAGAAGTGAACCAGAGCGGAGGCAGATTGGGCGACTATCTTGCGCAGGTCATGGCAACCCTTCCGCCCGAGGAGGCGGAAGCGCTGCAGCAGATGAGAATATTTCCCGCCCCGTTCACATTTGATGCGGTCGTGCACGTGGTGAAGCTCTCGTCAGGCGATCTTCCGCGGGAACGGTATTTCAGCATTTTTGAAGGGCTGAAGCGGAAGAGTCTGCTGGAGGTGAGCAGTTCCCAACGTGATCTCCGCCACCAGGTGCCTCTCATCGCACGGGAGGATACGCGCGCGGATGACAATCCCGCACTCGCACGCCGTTGGGTGGAGTTCTACCTGCAAAAGTATCGTCCCGTGGACAATCCGCGCGAAGAAAGCGCACCTGACGCGGCCGAGATCACTGATGATAGCGGCAATATTCTGGCCGTCCATCGCTGGCTCCTCGATCACGCGGAGCCCGAAGCGGCGGCGACGCTGCTCTCGGTCGTGCTTCCCAGTCTGAAGGGACAGCTCGCCGTGAACTTGAAGTCATGCGATGCCCTTTTGCGTGAAACCCTCGCTGCACGGGGTTCGCGCAGTCCCGTCACCGAGGTAAAGTTGCAGCTCGAACTAGTCGAGGTGGAAGGGCTGAGCGGTCGGTGGCGCGATGGCGAGCGCCGGCTGGTGGAGGTGGCCAAACGTTGCGCCGAGTTGCTCTCAATCGACCCCGGAACAGGTGACCCACTTCTAGCGATCAAGGAGCACAGCGACCGGGCCTTTCAGTATGAAAGTATGGAGTACGCCACGGTCGGCGCCGCCACGAAAGCCTTGGACGAGGTGAACCGCGTGCTGGCCGCGACCCTGGCAAAAGCGGGCTGGTTGCTGGGCGAACTGAAAACCCGGCCGGAAGACGCGATCGCTTACCTGGTTAGCGCAGCCTCGTTGTGGGAGCGAATCGGTGTCCGCGGGGAGTGGGCTCGGAGCTTGGTGCGTGCGGCCCGGATGCACGACTTTTGCGGACAACCGAAGGAGGCCGACCAAAAGCTGACTTTGGCGGCCGAAATATTCGAAGCCGCCGCGGACGGGGCTGGCCTTTCAGATGCTCTCAACATCAAAGGTCTCAGTTACTGGCACTGGGGTCGGGCGGCCGAAGCGCTGGACTGCTTCAAACGGAGCGAGGCGCTAGAACGGGATCTGCGCAACGACCGCCTCCTCGCCGGACGGTTGACGAACCGGGGGCTGGCGCTGACGGACCTCGAGCAGTACGAGGAGGCTCATCGCGCCTTTGATGAAGCCGAAAAATTTCATCGCCAGCAGGGCAATCGGAAATGGAATTGCGTCAACATGGGCGCCCGGGGACGGGCGTATCTCTGGCAACGGAAATTCGAGGAAGCCGAGGTCGAGCTGCAACGGGCGATCGACGAGGCCTTCGAATTGGGCGATGGGGAAAACCATGCCATGCATCTCGGAAACATGGGGCGGTTGCGCGCCTCCTTATCCGAATGGGGCGAGGCGCGGCAGTGCCTGCTGGAGGCGGTACAGATCCAACGTCCGACCTACACCCGCGGAAATCCTCGGCTGCTCGGCAATCTCATCCAACTCGCCAATGCCCATCGGGCACTGGACGAACACGAGTCCTGCCGTCAACTCGTGGAGGAAGCGTCGCAGATGGCGGCCACTCACCAGCTGCGCTTGCAAAAGCGCCTGTCACGTCGACACCGTGAGGATTTGGAACTTCTTGAGCGGCTGGCTGGCCTGAATAAGGGCGTCACGCGAAAAACCATACGGTTTGCGCTGCTTCTCAATGGCACCGCGAAGTATGCTTCCGATATTTCCCGTGGATTCCAGATTGCGGCTCACGAGTTGGTGAAACCACTTGGGTTCGAGGCGGACTTTAAAGAGTTCATCGGAAATCCCACGTCGGAGGGCTCAGATCAGAACGAAAGCAGCTTGACCGCCGCACTGGCCTTCCTGAAGGGGCGATCCCACTCCTATCTCATAACGATCGGGACGGGCGTTTCCGAATTCGCCCAGTCCTCGACGCTTCGTCCTCCGGGCGTGCCGTGGATCTTCCTGGGGGTGACGGACCCGGTCTACAGCGGAATCGTCAAGACGCACGGGCCTGACCCCACGCGCGGCTCCATCGCAGGGATGACCTTCGGCATACCCGTGGCGCTGAGGTTGAAGTTCTTGGCCTCGTGTTTCCATCCCGACACACGATTCGGCTTTATCCACTCCCGCGATTTCTCCCAAGACTGCAAAGTGGCCGAGGCTCTGGAGGCCTACCTCCAGACAGATGCGGAACTCAACGCGCGCATCGACCGGATCACGCTCGATGTACGCCAGAGCGTCCAGCCGGGCTCCTATCCGGCGACAGTGTATTTCGGCTACTATCACGTGAATTTGCATTGGGATGAGTTGCAGTACACGTTGCAGCGTCCGATGATGGGAGTGAGCCTGAACGACATCTACCGGGGGGCGATTTGCGCCACGGGCATGGACGATGTGGCTTCGGGGAAAAAGGCCGCACAGCAGATCCTGCATGCCGTATTGAATGAAAAGAAAAGTCTTGGGGACATCCCCATCCTCGCCCCGGCTGTGGCCGGATTCGCGGTCAACCTGGCGGAGTTTCGCCGACATGGTCTCGCGTTTCAGGATGAGACTGCGCGCCGGAATTTCGCTTTTGACATGATCGACGACTGAAGCGTCAGCCCATGGCACACTCCCTTGACAGTTTTTGGATCGACTTGGCCCGGAGGAAGGAGGCGGCGATCGGCGCGCTGCCGGTCGTCAAGATACAGAACGGCGGTCACTGGCCTTCATGGCGATACCCTTGGGAGGGTATTGAGGCAAACTCGCTCTGGGATTCCGGTGGCATCACCCTCGCCGCATACGGGAGTCTGATGAACGAGGCGTCGGCGGCAGCAACGTTGGCGCCTCGTCCGGCTCGCACTCGCCAACCGGCCTTGGCGCTGGGCGTCCAGCGAGTGTACGACTATGTGATGCCGACTGCTGCCCTGCGGCGGTATCAGGTTTCGCCCGATGGCGATGAGCGAGCGGCCCTCAACGCTTACGTCACCGGAGTTCGGGATGATGTGATTAATGCGACCTTGGTTTCCCTCACCATTGAGGATATCCCGGCATTGCGAGCGAGGGAGGTGGACTACGACCTGACGCCCGTCCCTGTGTTGCCCGGGGCGAATCCAGCAGCGTCCGTGGCGTTCGCCTATCTGCTGACGGCGCCAGGTGGGGGTGGTGCAGCTCGGCGGGACGAAAGCTCTAGGGCGAATAATTTGATGCCTGTTCGTCCGTACCACGCCCTCGTGTGCGAGGCATGCAGCCGAGTGTCAGATGCGTGGCTGGAACTTTTCCTGGCGACCACCCGCCTACGTAACGGTCAGGTGGTTGGGCCTGTACTGCATCCTTGAACCGGATCGGACCGAAAATGTCGGCTTCCCGGGTGCCTATTCCTCCTCCACGTAGTCCAGGGAATGGCCGAACGTTTCCTTCGTCAGCAAGGTGGCAATAAGAGCGCCGAAGACGCACAGGATACCGACGAGCGCCGCCCCGTTGACCAGTCCCAACGGTTCCCGCACCAAGGTGAAAATTGCCGAAATCGGAATGAGCGCACCGCGGACCAGGCTGGGGATGGCCGTTGTGACCGTCGCCCTCAGGTTTGTGCCGAACTGCTCAGCGGCGTTAGTCACGATTAGCGCCCAATATCCCACGCCGCAGCCCAGCACGAAACAGCGGACATCGAATCCCGGGAGCCCTGTCGGCGGCAAGAAGAGGAAAACGAGGATCCCCCCAAACCCACCAAGTGGAAAATGAGAAACGCCAAGCGACGGCTTTGCAGGATCTGGCTGAGTCCGCTGCAGAGAAGATTGCCGCCGACGAGGCCGGTGTAGCAGATACTTATGGCCCTTCCCGCAACGGGGATCGGCGCGAGCCCAAATGCGGCGCCAAATTCGGGTGTCAGGGTGATGAGGATTCCGATGATGAAATACGTGGGCAGCCCGACTAGGACGCACTTCACGAACCGCCTGATCCTCTCGGGGGAACGGAACAGCAACACAAGGCTCCCGCGCGCTGCCGTGGTATTTCGAAGGGAGGTATAAAGTCCGGACTCGTACAGACCGACCCGCATGAACAGAAGGACGAAGCCCATGACTCCTCCGATGATGTAGCAGGTTCGCCAGTCGTACACGGAGCCGACATATCCCGCCACGACCGCGCCAGCAAGTCCGACACAGGCCACCAGCATCGTCCCGAGCCCGCGATACCGGGCGCTCATACTCTCGCTAACGAGGGTCACGCCCGCTCCGAGTTCGCCCGCAAGGCCGAGTCCGGCAAGAAATCGCAAAGCCTCGTACTGCCACACTGCGTTGATGAAGCCGTTCGCGAGGTTGGCCACAGAATAGAGACCGATCGACCCGAACAGGACGGACAGGCGACCGCGCTTGTCGCCGATGATCCCCCAGACGAAACCTCCGATGAGCAGTCCGCCCATCTGCCAGTTCAGGAGGCGGATGCCGATCGACAGTGTGTCCGGCTCTGGAACTCCGAGGCCGAGCAAGCTCTGTTTTCGAACGACGCTGAAGAGAAGCAGATCGAATACGTCGACGAAGTATCCGAGCGCAGAGACGGCGATGAGGACTGCGAGCCTGCGGGGACTGACAAGGTGCGTGGGGTTCAATTATGCTAAAG